>WQWK01000017.1 GCA_009785395.1 Conexibacteraceae bacterium | reverse complement strand
CTCCGCTGGTGGGGTGGGCGCCTCCGCTGGTGGGGTGGGCGCCTCCGCTGGTGGGGTGGGCGGGAGCGAATCACCAGCGGAATCGTCGCGCTGCTGGTGGAGCAGCTGCCGTCGGCGGCGCCGCTCGCGCACCTGCCACCACACGATCGCGCCCACCACCACCACGCCGAGCGCGATCGCCGCGACGACCCCGACCTGCTCGAGCACGTGCGCGACGGCGTTGCCGCCGTAGTAGCCGACGAGCCCGTAGGTGATCGCCCAGGTGATCCCGCCCAGCGCGTTCCAGAAGAAGAAGGTCCGGAAGCGCATGTGGTTGATGCCCGCGAGCCAGGCGACGGCGAACCGGATCAGCGCGATCCAGCGGCCGATGAAGACGGTCTTGGCGCCGTGGCGCCTGAAGTAGCGGTCGCCGGCGTCGATCACTCGCGCTCGGTGCTCGTGGAAGGGTCCCTTGCTCGTGAGCACCTCGCGGCCGAGCTTGCGGCCCAGCAGGTAGCCGATGTTGTCGCCCAGGATCGCCGATCCGGCGGCGATCACGATCACCAGCCAGATCTGCAGATGCCCCTGGCTCGCCAGCACGGCGGCCAGCACCAGCGCCGTCTCACCCGGCGACGGAACGCCCATCGACTCCAGGCCGATCAGCGCCGGTAGCGCGTACCCGAGCCCACTGCTGACGCTGATGATCGCTGCGAGCGCAAGCATCCGCGCAGGCTACACGCCCGCTGCGCTCGCAATCGGATCCGTGGACGGCGCCTCGGTCGGCTGCAGCCGCAGCATGAACGTGGCGCCGGGGCCGTCGGTGTCCGCGAGCACCAGCGAGCCCCCCATCCGCTGCGCGAGCTCGCGCCCAATCGCGAGGCCGAGCCCGAAGCCGGCCTCGCCGCCCGTCTCGCTGCCGCGCTTGAAGCGTTCGAAGATCAACGCGCGCTCCTCCTGCGCGACGCCGGGACCCTGGTCGCTGACGATCAGCGTCGGCTCCGGCCGGGAGCGCACCTCGACCCTGATCTCCGTGTCTCGCGGGGCCACGCGCAGCGCGTTGTCAAGCAGGATCCGCAGGATCCGCGCAACGCTGCCGGGGTCGGCGAGCGCCCAGGCGGGGGCGCGGTCCTCGGTCAGCTTGACGCGCACGCCGCGGCCGGCACTGGCCAGCTCGAACTCGGCCAGCACAGCACGACCGAGCTCGCCGAGCTCGATCGGCTCCGAGCGGAGGCTGATCTCGGCGTCGATGCGGCTGAGGTCGAGCAGGTCGGCGGCGAGCCGCGACAGGCGCCGCGACTGGGCGCGGGCGCGGTGCAGCAGCGCGGACGCGTCGTCGATGTCGAGGTCCCCGGCCTGGAAGTCCTCGGCGAGCAGCTCGAGCATGCCCTCGAGCGAAGCCAGGGGCGTGCGCAACTCGTGCGACGCGGTCGCGACGAACGCGCGCCGCGCCTCCTCCTGCTGCAGCAGGCGCCGCTGCATGATCGCGAATGAGCGCGCCAGGTCGCCGACCTCGTCGCGCGCCCGGTCAGCCGGGAAGGCCGCGACGCTGCCGCCGATCGCCAGTTGCAGCGCCGCCTGCCGCAGGCGCTGCAGGCGGCTGACGAGCGTGCCGGCCAGCGGGATCGCGAGCAGCATCGTCAGCAGGATCGCTACCAGCGCCGCGATCTCGAATGCACGCCGCACCGCCTGGACGGACGGCTGGATCTCATCGATCGACTTGCGCACCGCCAGCACCGCGTCCGAGCCATGCCGGTAGGCGTTGAGCGGGATCGCGGCTCGCACCACCGGCTGGTTCGCGACGTTGCCGAATGTGAGGTGCGGCTGCCCGTGCTGATAGGCCTGCTGGATGTCGCTCAGCTCGCCGATCTCGTTGCCGGGGGTGAGCTGCGGGGACTGGCAGCCACCGGGCACGATCACCCGGCCGTTGCCCTGACCGTCGACGTGGCCGATCAGCGTGACGTTGCTGGTCCCGAGCCGCCGTCCCAGGTCGATTATCGCCCTGCTCAGCTCCGTGGACGCCTCGTTGGCCTGCTGCGCGAGCGTGCTGTGCGGGGGCGCGACGCAGGCCTCCGGGATCAGCCAGTAGGGAATGTGCGCGAGGCTCGTCAGATCGACCTTCGCGTCCGCGACCTCTTTCGTGAGCGTCTTCTGCGCGGCGTTCTTGAGCGAGCTCTCCAGCTGCGGCAGCAGCACCAGGGCCGCGACCCCGAGGCTGATGGCCGTGGTCACGATCACGGCCCCGACGATCCGACCACGAAGCCCGAAGGCGCTCCAGCGCAAACGCGCCAGCAGCATCAGTGCCTCCGGGCGGGCACTTTCACCTCACGAGCCGCCGAGCCGGTAGCCGGCACCGCGTACTGTGAGGATGTACTTCGGCTTGTCGGGCTCCGGCTCGAGCTTCTCCCGCAGGTGACGGATGTGCACGTCGATCGCGCGAGGGTCGCGGTAGGCGCTGTCACCCCAGATCGCGCGCAGCAGCTCCTGGCGGTTCAGCAGGCGCCCCGGATCGGTCATCAGCGCGTCGAGCAGCTCGAACTCGCTGAACGTCAGCCGCACCGGCTGGGACTCGAAGGTAACCTCGCGACGCGAACGGTCGAGCGTGATCGGGCCGACGCTCAGCACGTCCGAGCCCATCGTGCCGCGGGCGCCCGTCCGCCGCAGCACGGCCCGGATGCGGCTGCGCAGCTCGGCCAACCCGAACGGCTTGGTGACGTAGTCGTCACCGCCGGCCTCGAGCCCGAGCACGGCGTCGGCCTCGGAGTCGAGCGCCGTCAGCATGATGATCGGCACGACGTTGCGGCGCGCGCGCAGCGTGCGGCAGACCTCGTATCCGTCAGGCCCCGGACCGAGTGCGATATCGAGCAGGACGATGTCGAAGTGCTCGGCGCTGGCGCGGTCGATCGCCTCGCGGCCGCCGGCCACGGCCGTCACCTGATGGCCCTCGCGTGAGAACGAGCGGGTCAGCATCTCGCGCAGATCCGACTCGTCGTCGACGACGAGGATGCTCAACGAAGCGTCGGTTTCGTTGGTCCCGTTAGTCAGCTGGCTGGAACGCTCTGTGACCATTCGGCCACGATCGTAGCGATTGACTCGCCTGTGTCCACCGGTTCGGGTTCTCCGATCCGGCCTTCCACTGCCACCGCCCATAGCGAAACGAGCCAGGTGATGGTCGCGAGCACGACGTGCACCCAGACCATCTCACCCGGCAGCTTGAGCTCGAATTGCACCGCGCCCACAAGGCCCTGAGCGGCCAGCAGGATGCCGAGCACGGTCAGCGGCTCGAGCGGATCGAGCTCCCCGCCGCGGCTGCGCTTGAGCAGCCAGACAAGGATCGTCAGCACCCCGAAGACGGCCGCGATCGTCGCGTGCTGGTGCACGGCCCATTGCAGAGTGTCGGGGCCCTCGATCGTCAGGCGCTTGATGTGCTGGCCGACGAGGCCGCCCGAATGCGGACCCGCGGCGGTCGCCGCCGTGCCGGCGAACAGGGTGATCGCGCACAGGACCGAAAGCCCTCTGACCGACCAGACAAGCGCCCGATCCTTGGTCCGCGGCCGCGCGCCCTGCGGGTAGGTGGCCCGCCATGCCAACCAGAAGGCGAAGATCAGGATCACCATCGACAGCAGGAAGTGCGACATCACGAACCCGGGCGCGAGCTTCTCGCGCACCGTGAAGCCGCCCAGCACAGCCTGCGCGACGACCCCGAGCGGGAGCGCGAGTGACAGCCACATCAGGTCCCTGCGGAACGGCTTGCGTGTGAACGACAGCACGAACACCAGCGCCACGACCACGCCGACCAGGCCGGAGATCGCCCGGTTGCCGAACTCGATCAGCGGATGCAGGGCCAGCGGCGGGTAAACGTGCCCGTAGCAGCGCGGCCACGTCGGGCAGCCGAGGCCCGAATCGGTCAGGCGCACCGCCGCGCCGGTGAAAACGATCAGCGTCAGTGCCGCCAGTGCCAGGTACGTGACCTTGCGGAACTGATCTTCGTTTACCTCCAACCTCCTGCGCATCACACCGGATCCTACGAGATTATGTGAACGGCGGCGAGGAATTGAGCTCGGAAAGCGTCGGCGCGCCCAGGTCACGCGCGGACGCGATCAGCTGGTCGGCCGCGATCGGCCACTCGATCCCGACCTCGGGATCGCTGTAGCGAAAGCCGGACTCAGCCGTCGCGTCGTAGTAGCTCGTGACCTTGTAGGTGACGTCCGCGACGTCGCTGAGCACGCAGAACCCGTGGGCGAAGCCGTCGGGCACATACAGCTGGTGATGGGACTCGTCGTCGAGCTCGTACCCCTCCCACCGCCCGAATGTGGGCGAGGCGCTGCGGATATCGACGACCACGTCAAAGATCGCGCCCCGGGCGCAGCGCACGAGCTTCGCCTGCCCAGGCTGGAAGTGCATGCCGCGGACGATCCCGCGCCGTGAGCGGGAGTGGTTGTCCTGAACGAACTCGGGCTCGATCGCGGCCGCGGCAAGCGCCTCCGCGCGGAACGTCTCGACAAAGAAGCCGCGTTCGTCGCCATGGACGACCGGCTCGATGATCTTCACGCCTTCCAGACGCGCCTCAATCACCTTCACGACGCGGGAATCTAGAGCAGGCCCGCGAGAATCTGCTCGAGGCCCGCCCGCAGGCTCACCGCCGGAGCCCAGCCGAGCTCATCCCGCGCCCGCGAGACGTCCAGACAGCTGCGGCTGACCTCGCCGGGTCGCTCGGGCAGGAACTCGGGATCTGGCAACGTGAGCCCGCGGGCGGCGCCGACCTCGCGCAGGGCGTCGACGAGGTCGAGCACCGAGGTCTCCTCGCCGCCGGCGATGTTGAACGGGCCGGTGAGATCAGCGTCGGCGGCGAGCAGGTTGGCGTGCACGACGTCGGCCACGTCGACCCAGTCGCGCGTCTGGCGTCCGTCGCCGAACACATGTGGGGTGCGGCCGTCGAGCAGACAGCCGCAGAAGATGGCGACGACCCCGGCCTCGCCGTGGACGTCCTGGCGCGGCCCGTAGACGTTGCCGTAGCGCAGCGACACGGTGGAGAGCCCGTGCAGCCGCGCGTACAGCCCGCAGTAGCCCTCCGCCGCCAGCTTGCTCTGACCGTAGGGAGCGAGCGGGCGGATCGGGTAGTCCTCCGGCGTCGGCAGCAGCTCGGCGTCGCCATAGAGCCCGCCGCCGGTCGAGGTGTCCACGACGCGCCTGGTGCCGCACGCCTGGGCGGCAGCGAGCACGTTGATCGTCCCCAGGATGTTGATCGAGGCGTCGTTCGCCGGGTCCTCGACCGAGTGGCGCACGTCGATCTGGGCGGCGAGGTGAAAAACCAGCTCCGGGCGCACCTGGGCGAACAGCTCGAGCAGCGCGCCGGCGTCGCGCGTGTCCAGCACGTGCAGCTGCGCACCGGCCGCGATGGCGCCATCGAGATTGGCGCGCTTGCCGGTCGAGAGGTTGTCGAGCACCGTGACCCGGTCGCCGCGCGCGACCAGCGCATCGACCAGGTTCGACCCGATGAAACCCGCGCCGCCGGTCACCATGCAATTCATGTCCCCTCCTGCGTCCTCGTGCCGCGCTCGGCACGAGGACGGGTGTCAGTTGTTCGCGAACGCGTAATAGTCAGGCTTGCGCTGACCATTCTCCTGAATCAGGCCGCAGGAGTTGGCCGGCAGGTCGTCATGCACCTGGGACCAGCCGAGCGAGTAGATGTAGCCCGCGTGACGCGAGGCGGCCAATGCGTCCTTGACCCAGGTGGCGGCGATGCTGGGGCTGTTGACGTAGAAGTTGAACGTGTGGTCGGGTGCGGTCGGAACGCAGAACTGCGACAGGAACAGCGGCATCGGGTGGCCGAGGTAGGTTCTGGTCCACGATTCCAGCCGCGGCAGATCCGAGAACTGCACCTCGCCGAAGCTGGACGGCGTCGCGCCGAACTGCGGCCGCGTATAGCTGAACGGGTCGTGGCCGTACATGTCCATCCGCGGCGGCCTGCCGTCCGGCAGCCTGAGGTTCTCCATCCACAGCTGCGTATCGATCAGCCCGCCGGTGTAGGTGCCTCCCCCGATCACGAGGTTGGCCTGGCTCCCGCGCTTGAGCACCCGGTAGGCGGCGTCGAGGATCTGCGCGTAGCGGTGCGGCGCCGCGGCCTGCGCGGATGTGAGCCGCGTCTGTGTTGAGAGGGCGGGAGTCTCCGGGCGGAAGTTGCCCCTGCGGGTGGGCTCGTCCCAGACCATCCACATGTGCACCTTCGGGTACTCGCGCGATGCCGCCTGGACGAAGTTGGCGTAGTCCTGCGGGTCCTTCGGCGCCCAGCCGTCGCCCTGATGGCCGCCGTTCGCCCATGCGGGCGCGTTGCCGACCTGGAGCAGCACCCGCATCCCGAACCGCTGTGCCTCGTTGATCTCCTGCGTCACCGTCGCAGGCCAGGTGTAAGCCGGATCACTCGGGATCGAGGGGTGCTGCGGTTGGGTCGCCGCGACCTGAGACCAGTCCAGCGAGGTCTCATAGATCCGCGCGCCGAGCGCCCTGTACAGCGGGAACTGGTTGACGCCGCGGTAGGTCATCGGCCCCCAGACCGCCTTCTGAAAGGCGCTTGCGCCAGCGGGCGCGAGCGCCGCCGAAACACCGGCCAGCACGACCGCGAGCGCGGCGACACGGGAGATACGGCGTCGCATGCGGCCCGATGTTAGAAGGCGTCACTTCAGGCCCCGATAAGGCTCGCTTATACAGATCCCATACATATGGGCATGCAGGGGCTCGTCAGCGTATACAGTGCGCTGCCACGGCCTTATGAATGTCGCCTTCGACAGTCGCGCACGCAAGGACAGCCGCGGGATCGGCCGTTATACCCGCTCTCTGATGGACGCGCTCGTCGCCGCGGGTCGCGGGAGCCTGATCGAGACCCACGAGCCGAATGGCGATCACGCCGCCGTCTACCACTCGCCCTGGCTCGAGGGCGCTTTGCTGCACTCGCCGGTGCCGATGGTGGTCACCTTGCACGACCTGATCGCGCTCAAGCATCCCGGTGAGCGGCTGCGCCGCGGTCTGAGGATGCGGTTGCGGCATCTCGCGGCCCAGCGCGCGGTGCGCGTGATCGTGCCGACGAGGGTGGTCGCCGACGAGGTGATGCTCGCGCTCGCGATCCCGTCCGAACGCATCGAGGTGATCCCGGAGGCTGCCGCCCGGGTCTTCCATCCGCGTGCCGCCACCGAGGTCGCTGCGGTGCGCACGCGCTACTCGCTGCCCGACGAGTACCTGCTCTGGGTCGGCGGTCTGAAGACGCCGGACCGGCACAAGCGGATCGCCGAGCTCACCCGCTGCAAGCGCTCGCTGCCGCTGGTGCTGGTCGGGCCGAGCGGCCCCTGGGCGCACGAGCTGCCCGGAGTGACACTCACAGGCGAGGTGCCCGACGACGACCTCGCCGCGATCTACACCGGCGCGCACGCGGTCGTGTTCCCGAGCGGGGACGAGGGTTTTGGGCTCACGCCGGTCGAGGCGCTGGCCTGCGGCACGCCGGTCGCGGCCTGCGACGTGCCGGCCGTCCGCGAGGTGCTGGACGGCCGCGCGGACCTGCTTCCGTGCAACGACCTCGACGCGCTCGTGCGGAGCGCCGAAGCGGCGCGGCGCCCGGCGCCGGAGCCGCACGCATGGAGCTGGGAGGACGCGGCCGCGCTGACGTGGGACGTCTATGAGTCGGCCGCACGCACCCCACGGCGGGTGGGGCCGATTCTGGGCGCGCGGGCCTAAGGGGCCGGGACCTCCAGCATCAGCGTGACCGGGCCATCGTTGACAAGCTCGACCTCCATGTACGCGCCGAAGACTCCGCGGCGCGCCTGCAGCTTCTCGCAGAAGCGCTCATAGAGCGGCTCGGCGTGAGCGCCCGGAGCCGCCTCCACGTAGCTGGGGCGGTTCCCCCGCCGCGTGTCCCCGTAGAGCGTGAACTGGCTGACGCACAGGACCTCGCGCTCTCCCAGCGGCTCGTTCATGCGGCCGTCCGCGTCCGGGAAGATCCGCAAGGCGGCGACCTTCGCCGCGAGCCGATCTGCGTCCGCATCCGTGTCGCTGCCGGTCACGCCGAGCAGCACGAGCAGCCCTGGGCCGATCTCGCTCACCGTCTCACCATCGACCGTCACCGCCGCCCGCGTGACGCGCTGCACCAGTGCCCGCATCCGCAGGTCTGCTGCTAGAGCAGTTTCTCCATCGCGATGTGCTCGATCGCGGCCTCGACGAACTCACGTCCGCGCGGTCCGTAACCGGCCTGCTCGTACAACGCGCGAGCGTACGTCTGGGCGTGCAGGACGATGCGGCCCGCGCCGCGCGCACGGGACTCGGCGTCGGTTCTGCGCAGCAGCGCCGAGGCGATCCCGCGGCGGCGCGCGCTGCGCCGCACGGCGAGCCGGCTGAACTGCACGGTGTTGCCGACGAACACCAGCCGGCAGGTGGCGATCACCTGACCGTCCTCGACGGCGATCAGGTGTAGCGCGCCCCGATCACGCCCATCGCGCTCCTCGTGCGGCGGCACGCCCTGCTCCACGCAGAAGACCTCGTGGCGGAGCGCAAGCGCAGCCTCAAACTCGTCCTGAGTCTCCAGCCGCCTGATCTCGTAGCCGAGCGTCGTGTCGGTCGTGTCGGCATGCCGTATCTCCACGTTCGGAAGCTTGTCATATGTGTTCCGTCCGCCGGTCTGCTTAAATAGCGGTTACGCTCTTCGCAGCAGGCGGCGTGGACATGCCACTGCTCTGAAGAGTCCCGACTCTGCTCTCGCCGAGAACTGAGAGCGTTACACGAGCTGCAAGCGTGACGCCTGCGGCCTCCCCTTTCCCGATTTCCTTTCTGAATCTCGTTGATGGGTGATTCCACCCCCTTCCCGAGTTCCGCCGCGATCAAGCGAGCGGAGCAGCTCACACGCGAGCGCTTTGTCTTCGACGGCGAGAAGCCCCAGGAGGCCCTGGCGCCGGGCACCGCCCGCCGGCGCGCGCTGGACGCTGCACTCGTCGACGTCGCGGCAAAGCTCAAGGTGCCGTCGCTGGAGTGGCGCCAGCAGTACTCGCTGCTGCTCGGGCTCGAGCGCGTGCTGTCCGAGGACGAGCCCAAGCTGGTCGATGGCACCGTGCTTTCGGCCCACCAGGTTGACGCGCTCTCAGGAACGCTGACCGCGCTGCTGGCCGCCGCCCAGATGAGTGAGGTGGTCGCGGAGCCGGAGGACGAGTCGCTCGACGACGAGCCGCTCGACGTCGATCGCGAGATCGAGGCCGATGCCGACGCAGGCGACGAGGAGGAGATCGAGACCGACGCCGAGGACGAGGACGAGGAGGGGGAGGCGATCGATGACGAGGACGAGGACGGGGAGGCGATCGAGGACGAGGAGGCGATCGAGGATGAGGTCGCAGCCGAGGCCGAGCCCGAGCCCGATGACGTCGAGCCCACGGACTGGCAGCACGACGACGCCGCCCTCGACGAGGACATCTCCGAGGAGCAGTTGCTCGCCGACGACCCCGGCGCCGGGCGCCGCTTCTGGTTCGAGCACGCGACCGGCGCCGGCAAGACGGTCGCCGCCGTCGGCTTCGTCGAGGCCTCGCGCACGGGCGGCGTGCTGATCCTCACCCACCGCCGCAACCTCGTCGACCAGTTCATCGGCGAGCTCAAGGACCGCGGCTACCGCGACCGCCTCTGCAAGCCGCTGCTGAAGGGCGAGGACGCTGCCAACGGCCCGGTCACCGTCGAGACCTATCAGTGGTTCGTGCGCAACGCCGGCAAGATCTCCGGCGCTTACACGATCGTGATCTGCGACGAGGCACACACGGCGCTCGGCGAGAAGACCTCGGCCGCGATCCGCAAGTGGCATGAGCCGATCTGGATCGGCATGACTGCCACGGGCGCTTTGATCGCCCGTCACGTCACCGACCTCTTCCCGACACAGACCTCACGGTTCGACCTCGCGCAGGCGGCCCGCCGCGGCGTGATCGCTCCGCTGCGCTGCATCCGCATCCCGCCGGGGCCGGGGGTGCGCACGATCGCCAAGGTGCCGCTGCGCCGCGGCGAGGTGGACACCGAGTTCGACCAGGAGATGCTGGCCGAACTGCTCGACCAGACGCCGTTCAACCTGGCGATCGCCGACCTCTACAAGACCCGCTTCAACGGCGTTCCCGGTGTCGTGTACGCCGCCGGCGTCAAACACGCTTACAACGTCGCCGAGTCGTTCCGGGCGCTCGAGATGAAGGCGATGGCCGTCTCGGGCGAGACCCCGAAGCGCGAGCTGGCCACCATCCTGGCCGACTACGAGGCCGGCAAGATCGACGTGCTCGTCAACGCGCAGCTGCTGGCGGAGGGCTGGAACAGCCCCCGTGCGACGGTCTGCATGCACCTCGCTCCGACCGCCTCCAAGCGCATCTACCAGCAGCGCGTCGGCCGCGTCACCCGCCGCCACCCGGGCAAGGAGGCGGGCATCGTCGTCGACTTCGTCCACCCCGCGACCAAGCACGACGATCCGGTCGTGACGCTGCACTCGCTGCTCGATCGCGACGTCTACCGCGGCGGCGCGATCGTGGTCGGTCCGGTGCGCCGCGGCCGTGGCCGGCGCATCCGCGTCGAGCGCCGCGTGCTGCCGGTGACGCCCGATCCGGACCGGCGCGCCGAGGTCTTCGAGCGCGAGCTCTGGCGGATCGCGGTCGAGAACCTGGACTACGGCGAGCAGCATGTGTGGGCGGCCCTGGCGGGCGCCCGCGTGCAGGCCAACGGCTGGCGTCGCGCCAAGGCGATGCTCCACTTCGATCGCGGCGGCGAGCTCCGCCGCCGCTTCCTGGTCACCGCCCTGCAGCGCAACCGCAGCCAGCAGCTCCGGCTGCGCGCGCTCCAGGAGATCGCCGCGGGCCGCGATGCCGAGGCGTTTGACATCGGCGTCGAGATCATGGGGACCTGGCCTCGGGATGAGCGCCGTGAGGGCGTCAAGCTGATGCTGCAGGCGCTCGCCGAGCGCCGCATCGGCCGCCGCGACCAGGCCAACAACTGGATCTGGCGGATGGCGGAGTACACGCGCGAGGTCCACGAGGAGTATGCGGTCCAGCGCTGGCCCGAAACCAAGCGCCTGCTGGGCCTGCTGGTCAACTCCAGCGGCGCCGCCCATGCGCGCAACGCCCGCCGGCTCGTGCACGCCACTCGCAAGGAGGACCGGCGCCTGTCGGCCGCGCTGCTGGCTGCGTCGCTGGCTCACACTCCCGAAGCGGCCGAGGCGATCAACGGCGCGCGCACGCGCATGGCACGCAAGCCGGCCGCCCTGGCGCGCGAGCTGCTGCGCAACTTCCCCAAGGGCCGGCGCGGCAAGAGCCGCCGCCGGGCGGGCGCGAAGAAGACCGCCGAGGGCACAGCGACCGCGGCGGGCGCGGTGGCGACGATCGAGGACGCCGAGGTGAACGGCGACGCGCCCGAGCTGGACGTGGTCGAGATCGACGTGGAGCTCGAGCTCGACGAGGGCTCCGAGGACGTCACGCTCGACGATGACCGCGACGCGGCCTGAGCCGGCTTCTTAACGGCGAATACCACAACCCCGCTGTACATTGGTCGGTCTCATGCGCAAGAAACTCATGCTCGCCGCCGCCGTCCCGACGCTCGCAACCGTCGTCGCGCTGGCCGCCGGCAGCCCAACACCTGCCGCGGCCCGGGCCGCCTCGGCCGCAAGCTCCGCGTGCTCCACCTCGAAGCTCGCGCTCCACACCCCCGGCGTGCTGACCGTCGCCACCGACGATCCCGCCTACCCGCCCTACTTCGAGAACAACAAGCCCGCCAACGGCAAGGGCTTCGAGAGCGCCGTCGCCTACGCGGTCGCCAAGAAGCTCGGCTTCGGGCCCAGCAAGGTCAAGTGGGTCGTCGAGCCGTTCGACAACTCCTACGCACCGGGGCCCAAGAACTTCGACTTCGACATCAACGAGATCTCGATCACGAAGGCGCGCGCCACGGCCGTCTCCTTCTCGTCGCCGTACTACACGAACCCGCAGGCGATCATCGTCTACAAGGGCTCCAAGTACGCGCACGCCAAGTCGCTGGCGGCGCTCAAGAGCGCGAAGATCGGCGTGCAGGTCGGCACCACCAGCCTTAGCGCGGTCAGCCAGAAGATCAAGCCAAGCAATCAGCCGTCGGTCTACAACACCTCGAGCGACGTGGTCGAGGCGCTCAAGGTCCACCAGGTCGACGCGATCGTCGTGGACTACGCCACGGCGCTCTACCTGACGTCGTCCGAGATCAAGAACTCGACGATCGCAGGCCAGTTCGCCGCCCCCGGTGGAGACAACTGGGGCCTACTGCTGAAGAAGGGCTCGGCCCTGACCCCGTGCGTCGACCAGGCGATGGCGAAGCTGAAGGCCAACGGCACGCTCACGAAGCTGACCAAGCAGTGGATGTCGTCGAAGGTGGCTGTCCCGGTCCTCAAGTAGGGCCGGGCCCACTGGCCCCCGTGTTGTGAGCACGCAGTACACGCTGACCTCGCGTGAGGACCGGGAACGTGCCCGGCGGCGGCGCAGCCGCCGGCACATTGCCATCTCCGGCATCTCCACCGTGGTGGTGCTCGGCGGCCTGATCGCGCGGATCGTCACCGCGTCTGGCTGGCCCACGTTCCGGAGGACCTTCCTCTCCGGGCACTACCTCGGGGTGTCGTTCGGGAGCATCCTCTCCGGCTTCTGGCTCGACGTCCGCATGTTCCTGATCATCGAGGTCTGCGTGCTCGCGCTGGCGCTCGTGATCGCGCTGATCCGGACGTTCGACTTACCGGTGCTGTTCCCGCTGAAACTGCTCTGCATCGTGTTCGTTGACGTGATGCGCGGGATCCCGACGATCCTGCTGATCTACCTGTTCGGCTTCGGCATCCCGACGCTGAATCTCAAGGGCGTACCGACCGACCCCGTCTTGCTCGGCGGCGCTGCACTGGCGCTGAACTATTCCGCCTACGTCTCCGAGGTCTTCCGCGCCGGGCTGATGTCGGTGAATCCGAGCCAGGGCTCAGCCGCGCTCGCCCTCGGCCTCACGCCCGCCCAGGCGTTGCGGAACGTGATCGTGCCGCAGGCCGTGCGCAACGTGGTGCCGCCACTGCTCAACGATTTCATCGCGCTCACGAAGGACGTCGCCCTGGTTTCGATCATCGGGCCGCAGGAGGCGGCCCGTGTGGCGACGATCTTCCAGGACCAGTACTTCAACTTCACCCCGCTGGTGGCGGCGGCCGCGTTGTACCTGTGCGTGACGATCCCGCTGATCCGGATCGTCGACCACCTCCAGTGGCGGCGAATCCGCGAGCAGGGCTCGGCCATGGTGCTGGGGCCACGATGAGCGAGTCGCGAGCCGATCAATCTGTTGCCACCGGCGCTCCCGCTGGAGCGCCGGTACTCGAGATCCGCGGCCTCACCAAGTCCTACGGCGATACGCAGGTGCTCAAGGGCATCGACCTGGCTGTGGGCGAGCACCAGGCGTTCGCGCTGATCGGCGCCTCGGGCTCGGGGAAGTCGACGCTGCTGCGCTGCATCGACCTGCTCGAGGAGATCGACGACGGCGACATCTTCCTCGACGGCGAGCCGATCACGAACCCGGGACAGAACCCCGTGCCGATCCGCCGGCGCCTGGGGCTCGTCTTCCAGGCCTTCAACCTGTTCCCGCACATGCGGGTCATTGACAACGTCACGCTTGGCGCGATCAAGGCACAGAAGGTCGCGGCCGCGCAGGCGCGTGAGGAGGGGCTTGCGCTGCTCGCCCGGTTCGGGCTGGAGTCGCGAGCACACGAATACCCGAACAAGCTCTCAGGGGGCCAGCAGCAGCGCGTCGCGATCGCCCGTGCGATGCTCACCCGCCCGCGCGCGCTGCTGCTCGACGAGGTCACCTCGGCGCTCGACCCCGAGCTGGTCGGCGAGGTTCTGGACCTGATCCGGGAGCTCAAGGGCCAGGGAATGACGATGATCCTCGCGACCCACGAGATGTCATTCGCGCGGGAAGTCGCCAACGAGGTCTGCTTCCTCGAGGACGGGCGGATCGTCGAGCAGGGACCGCCCGAGCAGATCCTCAGCGCGCCCCGGCAGCCCGAGACCCAGCGCTTCCTCGCGCGCCTGATCGGGGCGTCATAGCCTGCCGAGGTGGACCTCGCCGGCGTCCAGCGCGCGAGTTGACCCGTCCTCCAGCGTGACCACAAGCCGCCCGGAGTCGTCGATCCCGGCGGCGATGCCGCTCTCCTGACCCCACGCGACCGGCCGACCGCGCAGCGCGTCGCGAGCCCGCACCGCGTCCAGCACCGCTGCGGGCGGGGCCGCGAGCCAGTGCTCGAGAAGGTCGCGCAGGCGCGCGAGCGTTGGTTCGATCTCGGCGGGCGCCAGGCCGAGCGTTGCCGCCCGCTCCCGCAGCTCCGCGGTCAACTGGTCAGGCTGGACCGCAACGTTGATCCCGATGCCGAGCACCGCCCAGCGCTCCTGTGGACGGCCCTCGACGAGAATGCCGGCGACCTTGCGGCCGCCGATCAGCACGTCGTTTGGCCATTTGAGCAGCGCCTCCGCACCGCCGGGCTCAGCGCACAGCTCAGCACTGAGCTCGGCGACCGCAACGCCCGCGGCGAGCGACAGCAGCGCCACCGGCTCGCGGATCACCCAGGAACAGACAAGCGCCGTGCCGGCCGGCGCGCTCCAGGCGCGACCCTGGCGCCCGCGCCCCGCGGTCTGCTCGGTGGCGGTGACGAGCGTGCCGTGCGGCGCGCCGACAGCCGCCAGCTCGCGCGCCAGGGTGTTGGTGGACTCGATTCTGCGAACGTGGACGCGAGGCCTACCAAGACGGCTATCCATCAGCCGGCCGCCCCAAGGCGGCCGGCCATAAAAGCCGGTCCGCCCTCATCCGCGCACGACGCTGATGCGCAGCTGGTCGTCCGGGCGCAGGCCGAGGCGGATCGCGGCGCTGTCACGGTTGAAGGCGACCGCGAGCCTGTGTGCCGCGTCCTCGAACACGATCAGATCACCCGCGGG
>WQWK01000016.1 GCA_009785395.1 Conexibacteraceae bacterium | reverse complement strand
GCTGGCCGTCCACTCCCCCTACACAACCAGGATCCTCAACCGCCGCTGACCTGGGTCCCGTCCGATTGGGGGCTTAGGTCCCTTGTCGGCTGCGTGGCGCGACCTAGGCTCCGTCATGGCCCCAAAGGCCGGACTATTCAGGGAAGGGATCGACATGTCAGCAGTGCGACTCGAGATGGTTGAACCGGTCGCGATGGACGACAGGCTCAGTACCGGTGGCACCGGGCAGGAACGCGGTGTCTCGGTTTCGCAGGTGGACGTCAGGCTGCTGGGCCCGATGGAGGTCGAGGTCTCAGGCGAGCGTGTGCAGTTCGACGGGGCGAAGCTGCGCAGGTTGTTCGCCGTGCTCGCGCTGCGGGTGCCAGATGCCGTCTCCGACGATGAGCTGGCTGAGGCGCTGTGGGGCGAGCACCCGCCGCCTGGCGCGGTCCCGGCGCTGCAGAAGCAGATCTCGCGTCTTCGTCAGCGCCTCGGCACTCATGGCCTGGCCGTGTGCCGTCGACCCGCGGGCTACTGCCTCGACGTCGATCCAGGGTCGATCGATTGCCGCCGTTTCGAGGAGCTGCTGCGCCGCGCGCGGGCCGCGCTGAGTCGCGATGACGCCCGCGCCGCGGTGGCGGATCTGCACGCGGCGCTCGGGCTGTGGCGCGGCGAGCCGCTGGCGGATTTCCGCTTCGACGAGTTCGCTCAGCACGAGATCGCGCGTCTCGAGGAGCTGCGGCTCGAGGCGGTCGAGGAGCGACTGGCGGCGGAACTGGGCGCCGGCGGCGCGGAGGACCTGGTCGGCGAGCTGCGTGCGCTGGTGGCCGAGCATCCGTTGCGCGAGCGCCTCCGGGGTCAGCTGATGGTGGCGCTGTACCGGGCGGGCCGGCAGGCGGACGCGCTCGAAACGATGCGCGCGGGCCGTCAGCTGCTGGTCGATGAGCTCGGGATCGAGCCGGGTCCGGAGCTCCGTCAGCTCGAGCGCATGATCCTCGCACACGACCCATCACTGACGATTGAGCATCCGGGCACCGGCCTCGCCGGCCACCTGCCCGCGCAGGTCAACGAGACGATTGGCCGGGAGCGCGAGCTGCTCGAGATCGAGGAGCTGCTCCGGCGAGGCGACGTCCGGCTGGTGACGCTCGTCGGGCCCGGCGGGGTCGGCAAGACCCGACTGGCGCTGGAGGCTGCGCGCGCGGTGGCGGCGCAGTTCCCGGCGGGAGCGGTCCACGTCAGTCTCGACGGAGCCGAGGACGCCGCGGTGCTGATTCCCGCTGCGGCTTCCGCCCTGGGGGTCGTGGCGGCGACCGCACCCGAGCTCGGCGAGCGGTTGAGCCACGCGACCCGAGGGGCACCGGCGCTGCTCGTACTCGACGGCTTCGACCGGCGCGTCGAGGATGCCCGCCAGATCGGGCAGCTGCTCTCAGACGTCGCCAATCTGACGGTGCTGGCCACCGGTCGCGCCCCGTTGCGACTCAGCGCCGAGCACGTCTACCGCGTGCGGCCGATGTCCGCGCCGAATGCGGCGGCCCTGTTCACCGCTCGTGCAAGCGCGGTGGTGGCGGACCGGGCGATCGGCGACGACCGCTCGATCATCGATGCGATCTGTGCCCGTCTGGATGGCCTGCCGCTGGCGATCGAGCTCGCGGCAGACCGCGCGCGGCTGTTGCCGCTGCCGGCATTGCTGGAGCGGCTGGAGCATCGGCTCGAGCTGCTGACCGGAGGCCCGTGCGATCTGCCGCTGCGACAGCGGTCGCTGCGCGCCACCCTGGAGCTGTCCTGGGAGGCCCTTGACGAGCCCGAACGGGAGCTCCTCGGGCGGCTGACGGTGTTCGAGGGCGGAGCCTCGCTGGCGGCGGCCGAGGCGGTGTTCGGTGGGGCGCTGGGGGGCGGCCTGGAGACACTCTTCTGCTCGTTGCTGGACAACAGCTCGCTGCTGCGCACGGATTCCGGACGGGAAGCGCAGGTTCGAATCGGGATGCTCGACACGGTCAGGGAGTTCGCCGTCGAGCGCGCCGCCGAGCTGGAGGATCTCTCGACACTCGAGCGCCGGCACGCCGACTACTTCCTGAACTACTGCGAGCACGCTGCGGAGCAGGCAGCCCGCACCGACCATCGGGAGTGGCTCGACCTGCTCGCGCGGGAGCGCGCGAACATCCGCCTGGCGTTCGATCGACTTCTGCGATCTGGGGCGGTCGACGAAGCGCTGCGATTGGCGATCGCGTTCGCCAGCGCGCTGCCGTGGGACGCTCACGTGCACGAGGTCCGCGCCTGGCTGTCCCAGGCAATCGAGGCGTCGCCGGCCGCGACGCCGGCGTTGCGCGCGAGCGGGCTCTACTGGGACGGTGCGCTGGCCCTCTCGATGGGCCTGTTCGACGATGCCGAGGCGCAGCTGAAGGCGGCGCTGGCCGCCGCGCAGGCGGCGGGGGATGCCGCCACCGAGGCCGCCGCGCTGTCGGCACTCGGCCGTAGGGCGGTGCTCACCTCCGCCGCCGACGCGATCGCGCTGTGCGAGGCGGCCGTGAACGCGGCCCGGCGCGTCGGAGAGCGGACACTGATCGCCGACGCACTGCTGTCGTTCGCCGGCGCGTGCGAGCGCTGTCAGGTGTGGGAGCGCGCCGAAGCGCTCGCAGAGGAGGCGCTCGAGCTCTACCGGGCCGTGGGAGACCCCTATGGCGCAGCGTGGGCGCTGGCCGAGCAGGGCTGGTATGACGTCGTCCACGGCCGGCTCGACGAGTCCGAGCAGAGGCTGGCGGAGGCGCTCGAGCTTCGCCGCCGCCACGGCGATGACCGCCGCCTGGTCGAGCCGTTGATCGACCACGCTTGGCTGATGCTCGCACGCGGCCAGGGTGACGATGCGGCACGCGGGTTCCTCGACTGCTTCGCACTGGCGCGCCACATGGGCGACCAGTTCAACGTCGGGGAGGCGCTCGCGGGCCTCTCCACCCACGCCGGCCGCGAACGGCGCTGGGATGACGCCGCGCTGCTCGCCGGTGCGTCAGCCGCCGTGCATGAAGAAATCGGCGCCCCTCCGTGGGGGTCGGTGGCCGCCATTCAGGAGCGCGTCCTGGCTGACGCCCGGCGCGCGGCCGGAGCCCACCGCTACGCCTCCCGCTTCGCCGAGGGCCGCCGACTGGCTCCCGAGGACGCGACCGCGCGCACGCAGTGTCGTGCACCCGACCATCGCGAGCATCTCGCGCTGACGGCACAGAACTAGCGCGGTCAGCCAGGCGTCCGCGGCCGGTCAGCGCCGGACGGTTTCTTTCAGATCATGAACGGATCGCCCGCATGACCAGCCTGCAGGAGGCCGGCTACGCACCGCCGAGAACACTGGAGCTGCAGCACGAGCGCCTGGCGTTGCTCGCCGCGCTGCTCGACCCGGGGACGTTCAGGCTGCTCGAGGCGCTGGACGTGCGTCCAGGGATGCGTTGTCTCGAGGTTGGCGCCGGCCACGGCTCGGTGGCCGCCTGGCTGTGCCAGCGCGTCGCCCCGGGCGGCTCCGTCCTCGCCACCGGCCTTGACATCACCGCGCCCGGCGAGCTCCTGCACTCCAACCTCCAGGTGCGCGAGCATGACCCGCTCAGCGAGCCGCTGGGAGAGCGCGAGTTCGACCTCGTGCACGCACGGCTGCTCCTCGCCGGGCTTCGTGACCCCAGGGCAGGCATACGCTGGATGCTCGCCGCGCTCAAGCCCGGTGGCACGCTGCTGGTCGAGGAGATGGACTTCGTGTCGGTGGTGCCCGATCCCGGCCTAGACGCTGACACCCAGCGGCTGTTCGCGCGCGTGACCCAGGCGCACAACACGATCCTCGCCCACAGCGACACACTTGACCCACACTACGGGCGGACGCTGGTGGGCGAGCTCAGCGCCGCCGGTTTGGTTCGCACGGGCTGTGAGGGACGCATGTCGATCTGGCAGGGCGGCACGGCCGGCGGGCGGCTGTGGCAATTGACGCTGCTGCAGCTCCGTGACGCGCTGATCGCCTCCGGCCTGCTCACCGCTGAGGAGGTCGGCACCGCCCTCGAGCTCTACGGGAACGCACGGCTGCGCTTCGTCTCGCAGATAACCATGGCCGCCTGGGGCCACCGGCCGCACCTGGCGAGGCTGGCTGTCAGCGTCCTCGCCCGCGCATAGCGGATCGCACGGCTCCGAGACAGGTCAGCGAGATGTCTGCCGGCGGTCAGCTGAAAGGAGTTTCGTTCCCGCCCGAGATGAGCGCGGAACTTATCGATCCCGGACTGCGGGTCGTGCCGAGGCGCAGAGCGGCGCTCCGCAACAGCCTGGGCGTGATTGTGGCTTCGCTGTTCCTGGCATTGGTGCTGGTGCGGCCCGCGATGGCGACGACGTCGGCGAGCGCGATCAGCGCCGGATACAACACTGCTTGCGCGGTGACGACCGGGGGCGCGGCGGAGTGCTGGGGATACGGCGCGGATGGTGAGCTGGGCGACGGCACCACCACCAGCAGCGACGCCCCCGTCCAGGTCAGCGGACTGGGCAGCGGCGTGAGCGCCATCAGCAGCAGCCTGCTCGACCACACGTGCGCGGTGACGAGCGCCGGTGCAGCGGAGTGCTGGGGGGACAACAGCCAGGGTGAGCTGGGCGACGGCACCACCACCAACAGCGACACCCCCGTCCAGGTCAGCGGCCTCAGCAGCGGCGTGACCGCGATCAGCACCGGTGACACGTACTCGTGCGCGCTGACGCGCGCCGGGGCGGTCGAGTGCTGGGGCGACAACGATTTTGGTGAGCTGGGTGACGGCACCACCACCAGCAGCGACACCCCCGTCCAGGTCAGCGGCCTCGGCAGCGGCGTGACCGCGATCAGCGCCGGCGTGGACAGCGCATGCGCGCTCATGAGCAGCGGCGCGGTGGAATGCTGGGGCGAGGGTCCGCTGGGTGACGGCACCACCACCAGCAGCGACAGCAGCGACACCCCCGTCCAGGTCAGCGGCCTCGGCGGCGGCGCGACCGCGATCAGCGCCGGCAGCGGCACCACCTGCGCGGTGACCAGCGCCGGCGCGGCGAAGTGCTGGGGCTACAACGGGAACGGTCAGCTGGGCGACGGCACCACCACCGACAGCAACACCCCCGTCCAGGTCAGCGGACTGGACAGCGGCGTGGCCACGATCAGCACCGGCTGGTACCACACCTGCGCGGTGACCAGCGCCGGCGCGGCGAAGTGCTGGGGGTGGAACGGATTTGGGGAATTGGGCGACGGCACCGAAACCGACAGCAGCACCCCCGGCCAGGTCAGCGGCCTCGACCGCGGCGTGACCGCGATCAGCACCGGCGGCTGGGGCTACTCGTGCGCGCTGACGGACGTCGGCGCCGCCGAGTGCTGGGGCTATGGCTTCAACGTCGGCGACGGCACCGGCAACTTCAACGACCGCACGACGCCCGTGTTCGTCAGCGGGATCGCCGCTGCCCCTACGGCATCGATCTCCGGGCCTTCATCGGGCGGGACGTATGCCCTCGGGGAGTCTGTGGCGACGAGCTTCAGCTGTCGCGACGGCCTCGGCGGGTCCGGCCTGTCCTCCTGCGACGACAGCTCCGGCACCAGCACCCTTGGCGGCGGCTCCGGCCACCTGGACACCTCGACCCCCGGTCAGCACACGTATACGGTCACGGCGAGCTCCCGCGATGGGCGGACCGCCGGCGCCTCGATCAATTACCTGGTGGAGGGGCCACCGTCGGCATCGATCTCCTCACCGTCGTCGGGCGGCGTCTACACGGTCGGCCAGATGGTGCCGACCTCCTTCTCCTGCGCGGACGACGAGTCCGGACCGGGAATCGCCGCGTGCACCGACTCCGATGGCATCGGGAGCCCGCGCGGCATCTTGGACACGTCGACCCCGGGGCAGCACTCCTACACGGTCACGGCCAGGTCGCGAGATGGACAGACCGCGACGAAGGTGATCGCCTACGCGGTCGTCGCGGCACCGTCGGGGAGCTCAGCGCAAGGATTGAGCTCACCGCAAGGATTGAGCTCACCGCCAGGATTGAGCTCACCGCCAGGATTGAGCTCACCGCCGGCGAGTGCAGCGGTCGGATCTCCCGACAACCGGTTTGACATCTCCCACATGCAGACCCGGCGCAACGGGACGGTCATTTTCACGCTGACAGTGCCGGGCCCGGGGATCGCGAGCGCGCTGGAGACGGCACCACCGCGCGGGCTCGTGTTCGCCACGAAACACCTACGCTCCGCCCGCGCCGGCAGTCTCAAGGTGACCGTGCGTCCCAACCGGCGCGGCAAGCGGATGCTCGCGCACCACCGCCATCCGATGGTGATCCGCCTGTCGGTGAGCTACACCCCGACCGGCGGGACCCAGCGCGAGATCGGCCCGTATCGCCTGCACATCCCTCGCCCGAACCGTCATAGCCACCGGCCGTGACCTGCCGAGGAACGCTGAACAGGGCGACGATCGTCGCGCTCCTGGCCGCCACATCCGCGTGGACGGCGTCGGCGAGCACAGCCGCTGCCCCCGGTCGGGCTGCTCCAGCGACGGCCGCTGCCAGAACGGCTCTGCGCCTGACCGACGCGCGACTGTCACTGATGGAGCAGGTGATGGCCAGCAAGTGGATGTCGCGCTCACCGATCGAGGATCACGCGCAGGAGCGGGTCGTGATCGCCGGGGCGCTGGCGCTCTCCCGTCACGCGGGTCTCGAGGACGCGGGCGTTCGCCGCTTCTTCGGACAGCTGATCGTGGCGGCCAAGGAGGTGGAGCTCGGCTGGGGTGAGCACTGGCTGTGGTACGGGTTCTCGTCCCCCGCCCCGCTCCCGGACCTGGCACGGCTCCGCGCCGAGCTGGCTGCATTGACGCCGAAGCTCGTCGGCGCGCTCGCGCGCGTCGCCGACGCACCCTGTCAGCCGGGCGAGCGCGCAGCGTTGACACGCGCGAGTCGTCGCCTGATCCGCACGCGGTTTGTGAGCGACACGCGGCGCGCCGCGATCGTCAGCGCACTGCTATCCGTCCGCCACGCGGGCAGCGCCTGCCGGTGACAGTGCGGCCACACCGACATGTCGCCGACCGTCCGAGCCTGGCGAGGTCAGCGAGATGTCCGCCGCCGGTCTGCGGCCGGCGGTTCCATTCGCACCCAGCCGCGGATCACCGCGGGTACTCCGACGACAAGTGAACGATTGATCGCATGACCATCAACCGATCAGGGCTTGCCCGCAGCGCCGCCGTCGCGGTCACAGCCGCCGCGCTGGGCCTGGGCGTCGGCGTACCCGTCGCCGGAGCGAGCATCACCGGCTCGAAGATCACGAGCCCCACAGCCGGAACGCTGCTGTTCAACAACAAGGACACGAGTCCCGACCAGTCGTTCACCGTGACAGGAACCAGCAACGGCAGCGGCACCGACGCGGTCGACATCGCGTGCTATCAGGGAGGGAGCATCGTCCAGGGCCAGAACGGCCCCGTCCTGTACGACGGCCCTGATGGCAACGGCATCCCCGTCAACCCGTCTGACGGGAGCTTCTCCGTGTCCGTGCCACGGGTCAGCTTCGACGGCGACAGCTGCGAGCTGCTCGCGGTCCCGCATGGGAAGGCGCCGAGCCCCGGCAGCGATTACACCGGGCCTCAGGTCGGCTTCAGCAGCTTCCAGACCGCCCACGCGGGTAGCGGAACCCCGTACGACTACGGCTTCACCGACGCCACCGCCACCGGAGAGGCGAGTACCGGCGCGATCGGTGACTGCGGCCCGAACACCCAGATGCTCGACGGGTCCCCGACGATGAACACGGGACCGACGTTCCTGTTCTGCGCCGGTGAGCTGTTCAGCTCGTCCTACGACGGCTACAACGGCACCGCCCTGCCCCGGTCGGAGCTCGAGGTCGACGGCCAGCCCGCCTACGGCCCCGACGCCGCCGACGACTTCAGCAGCAGCCTGCCCGGATTCCCGGCGCTGAGCGCATCGGTCGACCGCTTCGACACGACCACCGGCGACGCGCAGACGACCGAGTCCGAGTCGCTGGTCAAATGCGACCCCAACAACGTGTTCGCCCCGGCCAGCACCGACTGCACCAGCTACGTGCCGAACGGCGTCTCATTCAAGCGGGTGACCCAGTTCACCGACGGCGGCCGGGTCCAGACCGTGACCGACACCTACACCAGCGGCGACGGCGCCGCGCACACCCTCGACCTGCTCTACGAGGACGACCTCGACTCCACCACCTCAGGGTGGGAGCTCCCCGGCCAGACGTCGTTCGCCCTGCCCGCCGACGCCAGCAACGCACCGGCGCCACCGAGCGCCCCGGGAACCGTGTACGGGATCTACGACACCGCCCAGTCCCCGAGCCTCGCCAACCCGGTCGCGGCGCTGACCTTCGCGAGCCCCTACACCTCGGTCAAGTTCTTCGACGCAACGCTGTGGGGCGGCGAGAACTCGGTGCTGTTCGACTACCAGCGCAGCGTCCCGGCCGGTGGTTCGACCACGATCACCTGGAGCTACGCGACCGGGTCGAGCCTCGGCGAGGTGCAGGGAGACGCGGCCGCGGCCCGCGCCGCGCTGCAACCACCCCCGCCCCCGACCACCACCACAACCCCGACCACCACCACCCCGACCACCACTACAACCCCCACCACCACCACAACCCCGACCACCACGACCACGCCCACGTCGGTCCCGATCGCCGCCCCACGGTCCATGGCCAAGGTGTCGATCGGGACCGGGCGCGCCCGCTACCGCGCCCGCAAGACCCGGATCAGGCTGACCTGCACCGGCGCCACCGGCGCCGCCTGCCGCGGAAGTCTGACCCTCAGAGCGCGGATGCCGACGACGGTGATCCGGCTCGTGCACGGGCACCGCAGGCAGGTCAGGGTCGAAAAGATGATCGCGCTCGGACGCGCCCGCTACGACCTCGCGGCCGGCCGCAGCACGCAGGTGTCGATCAAGCTCCGGAAGCTGACCGGCACGATCCACGCCAAGGCCACGGCCGCCGGCAACGGCACCCCGGCCGCCAGGCGCAACATCACGCTCCTGCCCGCCCAACCGCCACGCGGACCCGGAAAGTAGGAGCCGATGAGCGCGTTCACCGTCCTCGAAGACGTTCTGCAAACCCACCCGGCGGTAGCCGAGGCAGCCGTGATCGCGATCCCCGACGAGCGCCTCGGCGAGGTGCCCAAGGCGTACATCGTGCGACGCCGCTTCGCCTCGCCGCGCGAGCTGATCGCCTGGGTGGCCGACCAGGTCGCGCCGTATCCCCGCATCCGCGAGATCGAGTTCGTCGAGACGCTCCCCAAGTCCCGCGACGGCAAGGTCCTCCACTGGTTGCTGGCTGTCCGCGAGCAGGCCGTATCCGCCGACTCGTCCGCTGTCGCGCCCATTGGGACGACTCGCGATGGTTGAACCGGCCGGGCACCGAGCAGTGCGCGCCCCGCGCGGTTTGTCTCCGGCCGGAGTGTCTGGCTCGGTGCTTCGCGTCGCGGCTGCAGTTGCAGCGCTTGCGCTCGGGGCGGCCGGCGTGTTCACCTCAGCACGGTGGAGCGACGCGGCCAGCGGCGGCACGCACGCGGCCGGGCACCTCGGTCTGGAGGCGTTGCCCGCGTCGGCTTGGGGGTCGGTGTCGGCTGGGCTCGGCCGCGATGACGCTGCCTACCGGGTCAAAGGGCTGTCGGCTCGGAATCCTTCGCAGCACCTGTCGCTGCGGTTCACCGCGGCGGGAGTCGTGATCGGCTCGGGCGGGGCGACGGCGCGGCTCGGACTCCCTGGGATCGGACGCGCCGGCTCGCTCGCCGGGACGCGGCGAACTGCACCGCGCGCGAACGGGAACCGAGTCAGCTACGGACAGGGTTCGGTGCGGGAGTGGTATGTCAACGGCCCGCTCGGCCTCGAGCAGGGATTTGACGTGCTCCGCCGTCCGGCCGGCCGCGGCGCCGTCCGGCTCAACGTCGGTCTGTCGGGCGCACGAGCGCGGCTCACCGGACACGGTGGCGCCGTGTTGACGCTCGCCGGGGGCGCGGCGCTGCGCTACGGGAAGCTCTCGGCGGTCGACGCCCGCGGCCGGGTGCTGCCCGCCAGGCTGGCGCTCACGACCGGTGGCCTGTCGATCGTGGTCGACGATCACGGCGCCGCGTACCCGATCAAGGTCGATCCGTTCATCCAACAGGGCTCGAAGCTCGTCGGGACCGGCAGCATCGGCCCCTCCACCGCCGGGCAGGGGTACAGCGTGGCGCTATCGGCTGATGGAAACACTGCGCTGGTCGGCGGCCCCGACGACAACAACAACGCCGGGGCGGCGTGGGTGTTCACCCGCGCCGACGACGGCTCCTGGGCCCAGCAGGGTCAGAAGCTGGTCGGCAAAGATGCTGACAACAACCCGAATGGCGCCTCGCAGGGCAACAGCGTGGCGCTGTCCGCTGACGGGAACACGGCGCTGATCGGCGGCCCCGACGACAACGGCGATACGGGCGCGGCATGGGTGTTCACCCGCGCCGCCGACGGCTCCTGGAGTCAGCAGGGCCAGAAGCTGGTCGGCAAGGACGCCGACGGCACCCCGGCCAGCGCCGAACAGGGTTATGCGGTGGCGCTGTCCGCTGACGGGAACACGGCCCTGATCGGCGGCTGGGACGACAACAGCGGCGCGGGGGCGGCGTGGGTGTTCACCCGCGCCGCCGACGGCTCCTGGAGTCAGCAGGGCCAGAAGCTGGTCGGCAAGGACGCCGACGGCACCACCCCCGCTGACGCCGAGCAGGGCTCGAGCGTGGCGCTGTCCGCTGACGGGAACACGGCGCTGCTCGGCGGCCCCGGCGACAACAGCTTCGCGGGCGCGACATGGGTGTTCACCCGCTCCAGCGACGGCACCTGGACCCAACAGGGAAACAAGCTGGTCGGCAGTGGCGCCGTCAACACCCCGTTCCTCTCCGGCGAACAGGGTTATAGCGTGGCCCTGGCCGCTGACGGGAACACGGCCCTGATCGGCGGCCCCGACGACAACGACTTCGCGGGCGCGGCGTGGATCTTCACCCGCACGGGCGGGGCCTGGACCCAACATGGACCGAAGCTGGTCGGCAGCGACGCGATCGGCGACGCCAATCAGGGCACGAGCGTGGCGCTGTCCGGTGACGGGAACACGGCGCTGACCGGCGGCGCCGGCGACAACGACGGACGAGGGGCGGCCTGGGTATTCGAAAAGGCGCCGACATCGACCTCGCTGTCGAGCTCGCAGGATCCGTCCGCGGCCGGGGAGACGGTGAGCTTCACCGCGACGGTCAGCACGGCCGTGACGGGGGCGGGCACGCCGACCGGCACGGTCACGTTCCTCGACGACGGCACTCAGATCGGAACGGCGCCACTGGCGAGCGGCCAGGCGTCATTCACGACCTCCGCGCTGACACCCGGCGACGACACGATCACCGCCAGCTACAGCGGCGACGGCGAGTTCGCCGGCTCGACCAGGTCGAGCACGCAAACCGTGAACGCCGGCCCACCAGCGGGGCCGGTTGTGCCGGTGGTGCCAGCCACTCAACCGGTGACCGCGCCCGCGCAGCCGGAGGTGGTGCCAGCCAGCACGCCGGTCACTATCTCGGCGATCACGATCTCGCAGGTCAAGCTCACCGGCGCAACCATCACCTGGTGCAAGCGCTGCACCTACCCCAACACCAGGCTCAGCTTCAACCTGTCCGCCAGCGCCGACATCCACCTGAACCTGATGGCCAAAGCCACGCACGGCCACTGGAAGCAGGTCGCCGCCGCCACGCTACACGGCCACAAGGGCCACAACAGCTTCCGCGTCGGCGGCCGCTGGCACGGCCAACTCGTCCCCCACCGCACCATGCACATCCTCGTGCACATCCAACAAGGCACGAACTGGGCCCTCGTCAAAACCCTCACACTCACCGTCCACTCCCCCTACACGACCAGGGTCCTGAACCGTCACTGACGACTAGGTCAGCCGCTTCTCACCCCAGAACGTGGCGATCGGATTCGCGTTGAAGTTGGCGATCGGCGCGTACCCGGCCGACTCGTACAGATGGCGGGCGGCCGACTGCCGCGGGCCGGTGTCGATCCGCGCGACCGCGTAGCCGAGCGCGCGCGCCCGGTCCTCGAGTTCGACCAGCAGCGCCCGCGCGACCCCGCGCCCGCGCGCGTCCGGAACGACGTACATCCGCTTGAGCTCGCAGATACCTTCGGCAAGTCGCTTGATCCCGCCGCAACATACGGCGCGCCCTGCGTCATAGCCGACGATGAACCGGCCCGCCGGCGGGTTCAGCTCGGCCGGTCCGGCGGCCGGCATGTCGTCCCCGTCGAGCGCCAGCCCCTCGTAGATGACCCGGACCTCCGCCGCCATCGCCCGCTCGAGCGTGCGGCCGTCACCAGAGTCGATCCGGCCGTCGCGGAACTCGATCCTCACGGCCCGTTGCCGAGGTCGGCGGCGAGCTCCGACACCCCGCCCTCGATCTCGAACCGGTTCAGCAGATACGGGTCGGCGCGGGTCGCGTAACCCGAATTCTCGGTGACGGCGTTGGTGTACCCGGCCGCCTTCACCGCCGCGATCACGGCCGAGTTGTACTCGCTCGACGGGTAGCAGAAGCTGTTGGCCGGGATGTGGAAGGTCCTTCGCAGGAAGTTGCGCGACGCCACCAGCTGATAGCGCAGCTCGTCAGGGGTCGCGGTCGTCAGGTCGGGGTGCGAGACGGAGTGAGAATCGACCTCCCAGCCGAGCTTCAGCACCGGCTCGATCTGGTAGTTGTGCAGATGGCCGGCGGTGATCTCGTTGAGCACCCCGGGCCAGCCGTACTTCGACATCACCGACGGCGCGAACGTCACCTGTGGCGGGTAGCCGTTGTCGAACGTGATAACGATCGGCTTGGCCGGCAGCGTGCCCCCGTGATACCAGGCCTTCATCACCTCGTCGAGCGTCACCGCCTGCCAGCCGTGTGAGTGCAGCCACTGCATCTCGGCCGTGAAGTCCGAGTTGGACACGTACAGCCCCGGGTAGGGCTCGGAGGGCGGCGGATTGCCGAGCTCGTGATAGACGAGGATCGCCACCGGCCCCGTGTAGGGCCGCCATCCGGGCTGCGGCTTCGCGTTCCGAACCAGCAACGACTTCGGCTTGGGTTTGTGCGGCCGCTTCCTGGCCGCGACGCGGTGGGCGGTCGCGGCGCGGGTCGCCGCGCCACCGCCCGACGACCCCCCGCAGCCGGCGAGGAGCAGGGCGGCGGCCACCAGCAAGGCAATCGGCGTGACCCTGCGTGTACTAGGCACTACCGCAGACTAACGAGCGAGCACGTCGGGCTGGTCGACCACCCAGCGCCAGCTCCCATCCGGCTGACGCCGGGCGACTTCGGCGGTGGCCCGCGTCTCCGTGATCGTCTGTCCGTCCTGATCGACCAAGGTCCGCTCGTAGTGCGTGGAGGTCAGCGCCAGGCCGGTGACCTTGATCGACGGTCGAACCTCCCCCGTCAGCGTCGGTCCCCCGGCGAGCAGCTCCGTGTAGAACGCGCGGATCGCTGCGGAACCGATCACTGCCTGCGCTGGTGGCCGGCCGACCAGCACCGCATGGGGCTCGTACAGGGCGACGACGCCCTCGACGTCGCCGGCGTTTGCGCGCTCGAGGAATAGCCTGCCCAGGTCCTCGGGCAGTCTCGCCGGCTCGTAGTTGTTGGCGGTACTCATCGTCAGACCGCGGCAAGCTCGGACTCGTCGCTGAACGCCTCGCCGCGTTCGGCCCGTTCGACCAGCGACGCCGGCGGTTCGAACCGCTCGCCGTACCTCGCGGCCAGCTCTCTCGCGCGCGCGACGAAGCCGGTGAGCCCGCCGTTGTATCCGTTGATGTACTGCAGGACGCCGCCGGTCCAGCCGGGGAAGCCGATCCCCATGATCGAGCCGATGTTGGCGTCGGCGACGGACTCGATCACGCCCTCGTCGAGGCAGCGGACCGACTCGATCGCCTCGATGAACAGCATCCGCTCCTGCAGGTCGCGCAGCGACAGCGCCGCGGGATCGGCCACCGGCGGGAACGCGTCCCGCAGGCCCGGCCACAGGCCGGCGCGCTTGCCGTCCTCGTACTCGTAGAAGCCGCGGCCCTCGAGCCGGCCCGGCCGGTCGAACTCGTCGAGCATCCGGTCGATCACCGCGTCGGCGGGATGCCCGACCCAGCCGCCCGCGGCGCTCGCCTCGCCGGCTTCCCTGGCGGCGTTGCGGATCTTGCGCATCAGCTTCATGTTGAGCTCGTCGGAGAGCTGCAGCACCGGCGCCGGATAGCCGGCCTGCGAGGAGGCCTGCTCGATGCTCGCCGGCGGCACGCCCTCGGCCAGCATCGCGATCCCCTCGTTGAGGAAGGTCCCGATCACGCGGCTGGTGAAGAACCCGCGGCTGTCGTTGACGACAATCGGGGTCTTCTTGATCTGCTTGACGAAGTCGAGCGTCCGGTAGACCGTCTCATCGGCGGTCTTCTCGCCCCGGATCAGCTCGACCAGCGGCATCTTGTCGACCGGCGAGAAGAAGTGCACGCCGATGAAGTCGGCCGGGCGGCTGACGTACTCCGCCAGGCCGGTGATCGGCAGCGTCGAGGTGTTCGAGCCCAGCAGCGCGCCAGGCGCGAGGTGCGGCTCGATCTCGCCGAACACCTGCTCCTTGACCTTCGGATCCTCGAACACGGCCTCGATCACCATGTCGGCGCCGGCGGCCGCCTCGGGGCTGTCGGCCGGCGTGATCCGGGCGAGCAGCTGGTCGGCGTCCTCCCGGCTCGAGCGGCCGCGCTCGACCGCCTTTTCGACCAGCCCGACCGAGTACTCCTTGCCCCGCTGCGCCGCCTCCAGCGAAACGTCCTTGAGGACCACCTCGATCCCGGCCTTGGCGCACACGTACGCGATCGCGGCGCCCATCATCCCAGCGCCGAGCACGACCACCTTGGTGGCGGTGTAGGGCTCGGTGCCCTCCGGCCGGCCGCGGTCGCCGCCCACCCGGTTGAGGTCGAAGAAGAACGCCTGGATCATGTTCTTGGCGACGTGGCTGGTGGCCAGGTCGACGAAGTAGCGGCCCTCGATCTCGAGCGCTCCTGCGAAATCCACCTGGGCACCCTCG
>WQWK01000015.1 GCA_009785395.1 Conexibacteraceae bacterium | reverse complement strand
GAGTGGCTGTGGCGTGTCAGCCCCGTTGCTGGCCAGCGGGCCCGCAACGGGGAGGGAGCTCTCACCTACCTCACCATTCTCGGCCGCGGCATCGGGGAGCGCCTGGGCCGGGGCCGCGAGCCCGACCAGGGGAACCTCGCTCGCGTGCTCGTGGTGGTAACAGCGCACCCGGCGTCCGTCCGCGAGCTCGGTCACCGGTGGCGCCTCGACGTGGCAGCGGTCGTCGGCGAGGCCGCAGCGGGGCGCGAACGGGCAGCCCTGGCGGATCGAGCCGGGGATCGGGAGCGACCCCGGGATCGTCTGCAGCGTGCGCGCCCCGGTGCCGTGATGCTCCTCGGTCTCGCGGCGCGGGATCGAGCGGATCAGGCCGACCGTGTAGGGGTGGTTGGGGGCGGCGAAGACAGCCTTCGCGGGGCCCTCCTCGACGAGTTCGCCCGCGTACAGCACGCCGACGCGGTCACACATCTTGGCGATCACGCCGAGGTTGTGGGAGATGAACAGCAGCGCGGTGTTGGAGCCCTGGCGCAGCTCCTGGATCAGCTCCAGGACCTCCGACTCGACCGTCGCGTCGAGCGCCGTCGTCGGCTCGTCGAGGATCAGCAGGGCGGGGTCGGCCGCGAGCGCCATGCCGATCACGACGCGCTGCAGCATGCCGCCGGACAGCTGGTGCGGGTAACGGGTCATCACGCCCGCGGGATTGGAGATCTGGACGCGGCCGAGCATCGCCTCGGCGCGCTCCATCGCCTCGTCGTGCTTGACGCCGTGGATCTCGTAGACCTCGGCCACCTGCTTGCCGACCGTGATCGACGGGTTCAGCGCGCGGCTCGGCTCCTGGTAGACCATCGAGACGCTGTCGGCGCGCATGCTGCGCAGCGCCTCGCCGCGCAGCGACAGCGCCTGATGACCGTCGACCTCGATCGTGCCGTTCGTGACGCTGCCGTTGGCGGCCAGGTAGCGGACGATCGCGAGCGCGATCGTGGACTTGCCGCAGCCCGATTCGCCCACGAGGCCGAACGCCTCGCCGCGGCCGATGCTGAAGCTGACGTCGTGGACGATCCGCTGCTGGGCGCGGCGGACGCGGTAGGCGATGTCGACGCCCGAGAGCGCGAGCGCGACCGAGCCGTTGCTCGCGGGCTGGGCCTGAGGCTCGCTCGAGACCGTGCTCACGAGTCCTCCAGCGCCGTCTGGATGGAGTTGGCGAACATGTTGACGCCGATCACGAGCGAGGCGATCGCGAGCACGTCGAACAGGACCATCCACCAGTAGCCGGCGTCGACGACGCTGATGTTGGCCTGGATGTCCGCGCCCCAGTTCGGGCTCGGCGGCTGCAGCCCGAACCCGAGGAAGGAGAGCGTGACGAGCGTGAAGATCGCGTAGCCGAGCCGGACGGTGAACTCGACGATGATCGGCCCCATCACGTTCGGGAGGATCTCGACGAACATGATGTTCAGCGAGGACTCGCCGCGGAGCCTGGCTGCGGTGACGTATTCGAGCTCGGCCTCCCCGAGCACAGCGGCGCGGACCGTGCGGGCGATCAGCGGCGAGAAGACGACGCCGATCAGCACGATCAGGGTGAGGTTCGAGGCTCCCAGGGCGACGCTGCCGAGGATCGCGACCACCACCAGCGGGAGCGCCAGGAACGCCTCGACGAAGCGGCTGATGACCTCGTCCGTGATACCGCCGTAATAGCCCATGACGAGGCCGACGCTGGTGCCGATGATCGTGCCCAGCAGGGCCGCCAGGGGGGCGGTGATCATGATCGGGCGCGCGCCGGCGATCACCCGCGCGAAGACGTCACGGCCGAGCTGGTCGGTGCCGAACCAGTTGTGGCTGGACGGCGCCTGGTTTGTCGCGAGCAGGCTCTGGGAGTAGGCCGAGTGCGGCGTCAGCGACGGGCCGAAGATCGCGCAGAAGATCCAGAAGAGCAGGATCGCCGCGCCGACCATGAAGGTCTTCTGGCGGATGAGGCTGTGCAGGACCTCGCGGCGTGCGCTACGGGGCTGCGGCTGGGGGTCGGCGGTGGTGGTGGTCGGCGCGCCGCTCGCGCCGGCCGGGCCGGAGCCTGGGTCGCCCGAGCCGCCGAGTGGTAGTGCCCCCGTGCTCACGTAGTGCCCCGGTAGCGGATCCGCGGGTTCAGCAGCCTGAAGAGGACATCAGCGACCAGGGTGGCGAGCACGTAGAACAGCCCGATGATCAGGATCGCGCCCTCCAGCACCGGGAAGTCCTTCTTGTTGGCGGCGTTGTAGATCAGGGATCCGATCCCGTTCCAGTGAAAGACCGTCTCGACCAGGACCAGACCGCCGATCAGGTACCCGATCTGTGAGGCGATCACCGTGATCGTCGGCAGCAGCGAGTTGCGCAGGACATGGCGCGTGATCACGGTGCGCCGCGGCAGGCCCTTGAGGACCGCCGTGCGGGCGTAGTCGGAGTGCAGCGCCTCGACGGTGCCGGCTCTGGCCATCTGCTGGATGTAGCCGAAGAGGATCAGGACGAGCGGCAGCGCCGGCATGATCAGGTGGTAGATCGTGTCGCCGAACCCCGAGGCGCCGGAGGCGGAGATCGGCAGGATGCTGAGCCACAGGCCGAGGACCAGGATCAGCACGGTCGCGGAGACGAGCTCGGGAATCACGGTGGCGGTGAGGCCGAAGATGGACAGGATGCGGTCGAGCGGCTTGCCGTAGTTCAGCGCCGCCAGCACGCCGCCGCCGATGCCGAGCGGGACCACGATCACGAACGCGAGCGCCGCCAGCTCCAGCGAGCTGCGCAGTGCCGGCCACAGCAGCGTGCTCACCGGCTGCTGGTAGGAGTAGGACTCGCCGAAGTCACCGTGCACCACGCCGCCGAGCCAGCTCAGGTACTGCGAGATCAGCGGCCTGTTGGTCCCGAGCTGACGGCTGAGCGTGTTGACGGCGTTCTGGGAGGCCAGGTTGCCGAGGATCGCGCGGGCGGGATTGCCCGGCAGCACCTGCGCGCCGAAGAACACGATCACGCTCAGGATCAGCAGCGTGATCACACCAAGAGCCAGGCGGCGAAGGATGAACTTCCACATGGTGTTGGGGCTCGGTGGGGTGGACTCGGTGGGGTGGACCCGGTGAGTGGATCGGGTGAGGCGGTCGCGCTGACCGCCTCACCCAGGAGCGATGGTTTGGCAGCTCCCTCAGAGAGTTACGCGGCTCCCTTAGCTCTTGTAGGCGCCGGCCAGGAAGATCTGCGACAGAGACGTCGGGATCATCCCGCCGACCTTCTTGGTCGAGGCTGTCGGGAAGTTCAGGAAGTACGGGATGATCAGCGGCGTCTCCTTGAGCAGCAGGCGCTCGATGTTGCCCGAGATCTTGCGCTGGCTCGACAGGTCCACCGCGGCCACGTACTGCTTGACCAGCTTGTCGTACGCGGGGTCCTTGAAGTGTGCCGCGTTCCACGCGCCCTTGCTGGTCAGCGTGGACTCCAGGAACGTGTTCGGAACACCACGCCCGCCGTAATCAACCAGCGACATCTCCCCGTCGAGCCAGTCGGAGTTACCGAACGTGGCCTTGCCGTAGTAGTTGGACTGGGTCTCGACGTTGAGCTTGATGTTGACCCCGATCTTTGAGGCGAACTGCTGGATGACCTGGGCCAGCTGCGGGATCTCCTGGTACTGCTCGGTGTCCAGTTGCACGCTGAGCCCGCTCGAGTGACCGGCCGCCTTGAGCAGCGCCTTGGCCTTCGCGAGGTCCTGGGTGCGCTGCGGGACGCTCGTGTTGGTCGAGCGGAAGATCGACGCGAACGGACTGTCGTTGCCGACCGTGCCGTAGCCGAGCAGCAGGGCCTTCACCATCTGCGGGCGGTTGAGCGAGAGCGCGATCGCCTCGCGCACGCGCGGGTCGTTGAACGGCGCCTGGTCGCAGCGCATCGAGAGCTCGCGATGCCCGGAGGACTTGACGTTGATGATGTTGTACTGGCTCGCGTGCGACAGGATCGCCTGCGCGCCGGTGGCGGTGAACTGGACGAGCACGTCGACCGTGCCGCCCTGCAGCGCCGTGATCTGCGGCTGCTGCGAGGCGTAGAAGGTGAACTGCGTGCCGTCGAGGTGCGGCTTCCCGCCCCAGTAGTTCGGGTTCGCCGTGAAGCTCGCGCCCTGGTTGGTCGTGTAGCTGTGCAGCATGAACGCGCCGGTGCCGACCATCGTCTTGCCCCAGGTCTTGTAGTCCGTCCCCTTGGGCACGATGATCGATCCGTAGTTGTCGGAGGAGACCAGATACGGGAAGTTGCCGTTGGGCGACTCCAGGTGGAACGCCACCGTGTGGGAATCGACCTTCTTGACCCCGCCGGCGCTAAGCACGCCGGTGAAGACCGACAGCGCGGACGAGGCGTTCTTGGGGTTGGCCAGCTCCTGGAACGTGTAGACCACGTCGTCGGCCGTCAGCGGCTGGCCGTTGTGGAACTTCACGCCCTTGCGGATCTTGAAGGTCCAGACCGCGCCGCTCTTGGACGGAGTCCAGCTCGTGGCGAGCATCGGCTGCAACGTGTCCGTAAGCGGGTTGTCCAGCGTGAGGAACTCACCGGTCTGGCAGATCATGCAGAGGCCGCCCGAGTCGGCTACGAGCAGCGGATTGATCGCCGCCGCCGGCGTCTGCACGGCGAGCTTCAGCGTGCCGCCCTTCGGCGTCGAGCGGGCGCTCGCGTGGCGCAGGGTGTTGGCGAACGCGTTGTCACCCGCGGCACCCAGAATTGCCGCCATCCCCGTCGCCGACATGCCGATGACGGCACCGCGCTGCAGGAACGTGCGTCGATCGACGTTCCCTGCGATCAGCTCGTCAATGAAGTTGTTTTCCAGCTCCGAATGGTTCCCCGAAGGTCATCCAGTTTGTTGCGTCGTCCCAAGTCCCTCACCTCTCCGTTTCAGCGTGTGTGCTGCGATCTCATAGCGTTTGACGAAATACCAGTGCTCTGCTGATCCATTCCTGTCCGCAGGTCACCTCCGTTGCGCGTACGTGCCCGTGGGCAGGATGTAGTCCGGATCAAAGTGCAATAGGTCGTCATCGTATGTATACCGACCGGCGACCTCCTCATCCAGCTCTACTCCGAGTCCCGGACCCGATGGGGGAATGACGTGGCCGTCCTCCCAGCGGATCGGTGTTTTCAGGATCTCTGCGTAGAAACCGTCCCACCTTCCGACCGACTCGAGGATCAGGAAGTTGGGGATGCAGGTGGACAGCTGGATGTTGGCGGCGGCGGCGACCGGCCCGCAATACAGATGCGGGGCGATCTGCGCGTAGTGCGCCTCCGCGATCGCGGCGATCTTCTTGCCCTCGAGGATCCCGCCGCAGCGGCCAAGGTCCGGCTGCAGGATCGATGCGCCGCCGGTCGCCAGCAGGCGGCTGAACTCGAGCTTCCCGCCGAGCCGCTCGCCGGCCGCGATCGGAATCGAGGTCGCGCGGGCGACGACCGCCATCTGCTCGGGCATTCCGGGCGGCACGGGCTCCTCGAACCAGAGCGGCCCGCACGGCTCGAGGACCTTGGCGAAGCGCACCGCCCCGGAGGTCGTGAACTGGCCGTGCGTGCCGATCAGGATGTCGCAGCGGTCGCCGACCGCCTCGCGCACCCTGCGCGTGTACGCGTCCACGCGCGCCAGCTCCTCCAGGCTCGGCTGCCGCGGGTCCGAGGTCGCGTAACGGTCGGCGGGGTCGAACTTGATGGCCGTGAACCCCATCTCCACGAACTCGACGGCGCGGGCCGCGCCGACGTCGGGGTCGCGGTAGACGTCGGCGGTGTCCTCGTCGGCCGGGTACAGGTAGGAGTAGGACCGCAGCCGCTCGTGCACCATCCCTCCGAGCAGGTCGTAGACGGGCCGCTCCAGCGCCTTGCCGACGATGTCCCAGCAGGCCATCTCGACGCCTGCGAGCACGCTCATCAGCGAGACGTCCTCGAGGCCGGAGTAGCCGCGCCCGAAGATGTCGCGCCAGAGCGCCTCGATCCGGAACGGATCCGCCCCGATCACGTGACGGTCGCAGACCTCGGCGATCATGCCCCTGAGGGCGCGTGGACCGAAGGCCGCCGCATAGACCTCCCCGATGCCGGTGACGCCGTCCTCGGTCGTGAGCTTCAGGAACACAAAGTAGTTGCCCCCAAAGCTCGGCTTGGGGTTGGCAACGACAAAGGTCTCGGCTGAAGCGATCTTCATGGAGAGTTGCGCGGCGAGATCCGCAACTTACCGAGTCGCTGCGAGATGTGGCAATCGGTGTCGCTGGTCGTACCGATAAGCGGCGCTTGTCACAGACGCGGCCGGTGGCTCAGCCCGCGGCCGGCCGCAGCAGCTGCATGGCGACCGCGAGGGCGCCCGCCGCCAGCAGGACGACCGAGGACCCGAGCGCGACGTAAAGTCCCCAGACGGGGGAGACCGGGCCGCCGGGGTGCGCGATGAGACTCTGGACGTCCGCAAGGCTCACGACGGACACGGCCGTGCCGGCGAGCGCGATGACGGTGATGATGGCCGCGTGCCGGAGACGCGACTTCATCGGATGCCAGAGCAGGGTCGCGGCGACGAACCCGCCGATGATGAGGAACCAGCCGAGGCCGCTGGCGCCGAGCGCGGTGCCCCGATGGGTGGCCGTTGCCCAGGGCCCGAAGCCGCCGAGGACCATCAGCACGGCAGCCGCGTTGGCCACCAGGAAGAGCGCCGATCCGCGGTCGGATAGGGCCCGCCTCCGGCTCTTGCCGGGTTCGGTCGTGTCGGGCGCGTCGGGCGGCATGTCGTTTCCGGTCAGTTCGACGGGGTCGACGTCGGTCCTACACGCGCCCTCCGCTAGCCTCGCGCTAGCCTGTTAGCCCCGACGTCACGCCACTTCTCGGCGTAACGGATATCCTGCGATCGGCCGATGTTGATGATGAGAGTTGCGAGATGGTGTGGGGCGGCTGGGGTTCTCCTGGCCGCAGCGCTGATTTTGACCAGTGGCGGTTCCGCGGCGGCGAACGCCGTCCCGCCCGTGAGGGTGAGCGTGAGCGGCGCTCAGGCCGGTCCGCCGGTCGCGGCCGGATTCGTCGGGCTCGCGACCGAGTACTGGAATGTCGAGTCGGAGACCGGGATGAACCCCGCCGCGCCGGACGTCCCGTTCGAGCATGTCGCTCGTAGCCTGGCGCCGTACGGGGGCCTGATCCTGCGGGTCGGCGGCGACAGCACCGACTGGACGTGGTGGCCGGTCCCGGGCATGATGAAGCCGCCCTGGGTGCAGTGGACGATGACGCCGACGTGGGCTGCTGTCACGAAGCGGCTCGCGCAGGATCTGAACGCGCACCTGATCCTCGGGATCAACATGGAGGCCAACGACACCAGGATCGCGAGCACGGAGATCCACGAGATTCAGTCGAGCATCGGGCCGGTCCCGATCACTTTCGAGCTCGGCAACGAGCCGGAGCTGTACTCGCATTTCAACTTCTACCACTCGCACTCCGGCAAGCCAGTGAAGGGCAGGCCGCCGGGCTACTCGTACGCGGACATCACGTCGCAGTGGAACCGGATGGCCGACGCGCTTCCCAAGGTCAGGTGGGCGGGGCCCGGGTATGCATCCTTCAAGGCCCAGCCCTATGTCGGGCAATTCCTCGATACGAGCCACCGGCTCTCGCTGCTCACCGTTCACAGTTACCCGCTCAAGTACAAGCGCTGCGCCGCCCAGACGGCCCCTCTGAATGAGGACCAGCTGTTCACGCCGGCTTCGCTGCAGACGCTGGCGGGAGACCTCTCCAGCTGGACTGCCGTCGCCCGGCCCCGCGGAGTCGGTGTGCGCGTCGACGAGATGAACTCGGTCACGTGCGGCGGCGCGCCCGTCTTCTCAAGGACGCTCGGTCCGGCGCTCTGGGCGCTGAACATCCTCCCGCTCTACGCGGAGGCCGGCGCCGACGGTGTCAACTTCCAGAACAAGCCGAACTCGGCTCAGAACCTGATCCAGACGACCCAGACGAAGGCGGGCTGGCGGGTGGATGTCCAGCCGGAGTACTACGGCATGGCGGCGTTCGCCCAGCTGACACCGCCCGGCTCCAAGATGCTGCGGGTCGCGTCAGTGCCCAACGGCCTCGAGGCGTGGGCGGTGCGGACGCCGAAGGGGCAGGAGCACGTCGTCGTCACGAACGTGACCGGGAAGACCGTCCCGATCCAGATTCCGGGTGCGCGCGGACCGGCGACGGTCGAGGTGCTGAAGGCGGGCTCCGGCAGCCTCTGGGCCATGCACAACGTTACGCTCGGCGGGCAGACCGTCGACCCGGCCACAGGCCTGCTGAGCGGCAGGCTCGTCACGACCACCGTGCACTCGTCCAGCGGCGCCTACGACGTCGACGTCGCGCGCAACAGCGCGGCGATCGTCACCTTCAGGTAGCGGCGGCAGCCGGGCCGGCCCGGCGCTTGAAAGCGTCACGCCATGACGGCGTGCGCGTCCAGCCGGAGCGCGCCCAGAACCGCCTGCGCCGCGTTGCGGCCGGGCCACCCGGAGACCGATCCGCCGGGATGGCTCATCGAACCGGTCAGGAACAGGCCCGGGATATCGGTGGCGTGGCGCGGCCAGCCGGGAACGACCACACCGTCTGGCAGTTCGAACTCGCCTCCGTGGCAGGACCCGCCGAGGTTCGCGGGGTTGCGTCGCGCCAGGCCCGTCGGCGTGGACGGAACGACCGCCAGGACGTTCTCAGGTTCGAGGCCGCCGAGGCTGCGCCCGGCGAGCCCAAGCAGGTGGTCGGCGTACTCGGGCCCGTAGTCATCCCAGGAGCGGCCGCCGGCGAGCGCCAGCGGTGCCGCGGTGAGGATCTTGAAGGTTCCGCCGGGTGCTCGTTCGGGGTCGACAGCCGTCGATGAAACCATCAGCATGAACGGATCGTCGAGCTCCGGCTCACCGGTCGCGAGGCACCCCTGCACCTGGCGCAGAATCCCCTCGGGGGAACCCAGTGCACCGGCGGTCGCCGGGGCCGAGGCGCCGCGCCCGTACGAGTAGGTGACGTCATGCTTCAGCGCCGCGTGCACGGCGAAGAGCGCGAGGCCAGGGCGCCAGGCCTCTGCGGCCGCGGCCAGATCCGGGCTCTCGTGCCCGTCGAGCAGCGCGCTGAGCGACCTGACGTGTGCGGACGAGACCACTGCCTGAGTGGCCAGGACCCGGCGTCCGTCGGCAGTCAGGACTCCGGCTGCACGCCCGTGCTCGAGCAGGATCCGAGCAACGGGAGCTTCGGTGAGAACCGTGCCGCCGTGGTCACGGATCAGCTGTGCGAGACGATCGGGGAGCGCACCCGAGCCACCGACGGGCGTGGCCCACCCGTACTCGAGCCTTCCGTTCAGGATGCTGATCGGTACCGCGCCGGTGCCGCTGCGCTGCGGGGGCTGGAAGGTGGCGAAGCCCATCCAGGACAGGATCCGCCGGGTCACGGGATGGGTGAAATTCGCGTGTACGACCTCCCAGGCGCTCTGCGAGCGCAGCGATTCGTAGGCGCGCCCCGCGTCCGTCTCCGAGGGTGGAAGCCCCATGTTCCAACGGCGATGCTCCGCCTTCAACGTCCTGTTCCAGTCATCGGCCACCTCCGTCAACCGGACCGCGTCGGTTGGGGAGAAGCGAGCGATCTCCGTGGCGGTTGCCTCGAGCGAGCGGTGCACGACGACCGCGTCGTCGTCGCCGAGCGGAAAGACGGTGGCGGGGTCGGTGTGGATGTACTGAAGGCCGTAATCGGCGATCAGGCCGAGCTCATCGTCGCGCAACACCGGGTTGGACTGGATGACGGCGTGGGCGCTCGAGCAGGTGTCATGTCGCCAGCCGGGGAAGGTGAGCTCCTCGGTGACCGTGTTTCCGCCCACGATCGAGTACGCCTCCAGGACGGCCACCTCGAGCCCGGCCTTGGCGAGGTAGGCGGCACAGATGAGCGCGTTGTGTCCGGAGCCGACGACGACGACATCCGCGCTGAGATCTGACTGATCGAGCATGGCAGGAAAGCTACTCTGGCTCAGATGAAGAAGATCGGGTTTCTGTCGTTCGGGCACTGGTCGACGGCGCCGTTCTCGCGGGCGCGCTCAGGTGCCGACACGCTGCTTCAGTCGATCGAGCTCGCCGTTGCCGCGGAGGAGCTCGGGGTTGACGGCGCCTACTTCCGCGTGCACCACTACGCCCAGCAGCTCGGGTCTCCGTTCCCGCTGCTGGCCGCGATCGGCGCGCGCACATCCAAGATCGAGATCGGGACCGGCGTCATCGACATGCGCTACGAAAACCCGCTCTACATGGCCGAGGACGCCGGGGCGGCCGACCTGATCAGCGGCGGGCGCCTCCAGCTCGGGGTGAGCCGTGGCTCCCCCGAGCAGGTGGTCGAGGGCTGGCGTTACTTCGGCTACGACTTCGACACCGAGACCGCCACCCGCGTCGCCCGTGAGCGGACCGAGCGCTTGCTCGAGGTGCTGAGCGGGGAGGGCTTCGCCAAGCCGAACCCGCGGCCGATGTTCCCCAACCCGCCGGGTCTGCTGCGGGTCGAGCCCCACAGCCCGGGGCTCCGAGACCGCATCTGGTGGGGTGCCGCATCCAACGCGACGGCGGAATGGGCAGCGAAGCTCGGCATGAACCTGCAGAGCTCGACGCTGAAGCTGGATGAGAGCGGCAAGCCCTTCCACATCCAGCAGCGTGAGCAGATCGAGGCCTTCCGCGAAGCGTGGGCCGCCCACGGCCACACCCGCGAGCCGCGCGTGTCGGTCAGCCGCAGCATCTTCGCGCTGGTGAACGACACCGACCGCATGTACTTCGGGCACGAGGGTCAGGGTGGGGACAGCATCGGCATGATCGATGACTTCCGCGGGATCTTCGGGCGCAGTTACGCCGCCGAGCCGGACGTGCTGGTGGAGCAGTTGCGCCAGGACGAGGCGATCACTGCCGCGGACACCCTGCTGCTGACGATTCCCTCCCAGCTCGGCGTCGAGTACAACGCGCACGTGCTCAAGTCGATCCTGACCCACGTCGCGCCGGCGCTCGGCTGGCGCTAGCCCGCCGACCGACCCGCCGCCGGCCGGCACGGGGGCTGGGGGGCCCTCAAGTGGACCTCTACACGTGTGTCGAGAATGTGCCGTGGCGTCACAGAAGTGTGGAAAACGTCCTGCTGGGTTGACGTTTGACACAGAGTCGTCACATGGCGGCACATTTCTGCAAGACATGTGGAGGCGTGTTTGGAGGGGGTGGTACCCCGGAGCCTCCGGGGCTGGGGGAGCGGTTCGCTGTCAGCGGGCGGTGCTCCAGGGATGCCAATCCTTGAGCGCCGCCGCGTCCGGCGAATCAGTAGATCGCCTCGGGATCGATCCGGGCCTGCGCCAGCACCACCCGCTGACCCCTGATCGGGACCCCCTCGGCCAGCAGCCGCGCCCGCTGGTCTGAGCCCTGCGCCCAGGTTCCGTCGCTGCGCACGACGCGCCACCAGGGGAGCTCAGCATCTCCCGGATCGGGAGTCTCGCCCTGACCGTCCGCCGGCTCGGCGTACGCGAGCGCGCGCCCCGCCAGGCGCGGCGCGCCCGGAGACAGGTCGCCGTAAGTCGTCACGAAGCCGGGCGGAACGCGCCTGACCCGGGCGAGGATGATCGCGGCGCTCACAGCCACAATGCGCTCAGCCGTCTGGCAGCGCTCGCGGCAGCCCCAGCCACGGGAGCATGTTGTTCTCAAAGCGCGTGATCGCGGAGATCCTGTCGCCGGAGAGAGTCAGCACCAGCACGCCGTTGGCGCGGTACACGCCGGTCGCGGGATCGCGCATGTAAACGCCCAGCGCCGGCTGGCCGTTGGCGCGCGCGGGCAGCGTGCGGAAGTCCCGTCCCTCGCGGAACGCGACGGCGCGGAAGAAGCGCTCGGCGAGGCCGCGCCCGTGGTACTCCAGCGGGACCGGCGGCATCCGCAGCCACACGTCCTCAGTCAGCAGCGCCACGATCCCGTCGACATCGCCGGCCACATAGGCGACGGTCAGACGCTGCACCAACTCCCGCTCCTGCGGTGAATCCGGGGCCGGAGCGCCGGCGGCGCGCAGGTCGGGCGCGCGCGAAAGCGATGCGCGCGCCCGTTTCAAAGCGCTCGTCACCGATTCCTCAGTCGTGTCGAGCATCGATGCGACCTCAGTGGCGTGGAAGCCGAGCACGTCGCGCAGGATCAGCACCGCGCGCTGGCGTGGGGGCAGGGTCTGCAGCACCGTGATGAAGGCGAGTGAGATCGCCTCGCGCGTCTCGACAACAGCGTCGGGCGCGGGCTCGGCGTCCGGCAGGTCCTCGAGCAGGCTGTCCGGGTAGGGCTCGAGCCAGACGATCTCCGTGTGCCGCGTCGGCTCCGGGATCGGCAGGTCACCGAAGGGCGATTGCACGGGCGCGCGCCTCCCCGCAGCGCGCAGGCTGTTCAGACAGCGGTTGGTGGCGATCCGGTAGAGCCAGGTGCGCAGCGAGGCGCGCTGCGCGTAGCCGTCGAGCCCGCGCCAGGCCGCGAGCAGCGTCTCCTGCAGGGCGTCCTCGGCGTCCTGTACGGAGCCCAGGATCCGGTAGCAGTGGACGTGCAGCTCGCGGTGGAACGGCGCCGTCAGCTCGGCGAAGGCCTGCTCGTCGCCCGCGCGGGCGCGATCCAGCAGCAATTCGGTCACGGTCGCATCCTCCCATGTCGGTCTCTCCGTATGCAGACACCGACGGGTCTCGAATCTGGGCGGACCGCTGTCGAATTGGGGCGGCACCGCTTGGCCGCCCAATTCCCGCAGGTGCCGGTGTCTGCCCTTGCGTAACCGTCATCCGGCGCACTGAGAGCGCCAGACCAGAGGAGCACAGCCATGCCGCAGTACGTCTTCAGCTACCACCGCTCCGACGAAGTTGTCACCGGAGACCCGGAGGTCGCCGCCGAGTGGATGCAGTGGTTCGGATCGATCCAGTCGCACGTCGTCGAGATGGGCGCGCCTGTGGGCGAGACCCGCCGGCTCGGCAATGTCGATTCCGACCAGATCATCGGGGGCTACTCGATCATCAGCGCTGACAGCCTCGACCACGCCGCCGAGCTAGCCGCCGGCTGCCCGGTGCTCAAGGCCGGACAGGGGCTCGAGATCGGCGAGCTCGTCGAAGTTCCGACGCACGCGTAGATACGGGTGAAAGGGAGCAGCACGATGAGCACCCAAGCTCGCATCCAGCCGGCGACGGGTTCGAGCCGGGCAGGCTCGGGCCAGACGGGCTCGAGGCCAGCACTCACCGTGCTGCTCACCTCCGTCGCGAACTTCATGGTCACGCTCGACGCGCTCGTCGTCGTGACCGCGCTGCCGTCGATCCACCGGTCGCTCGGCGGCGGCATCACAACCCTGCAGTGGACGATCACCGCCTACACGATGACCTTCGGGGCCGGGATCGTGACCGCGGCCGAACTCGGCGACCGCTTCGGCCGCAGGCGCGTGTACCTGGCGGGCCTGACGCTGTTCACCGCGGCCTCGGCGGCGTGCGCGCTCGCGCCCAACACCGGCATGCTGATCGCTTTCCGGGCGGTCCAGGGGCTCGGTGCGTCCTGTGTGCTGCCGCTCGGCCTGACGCTGCTCACCTCCGCCTTCCCGGCCGAGCGCCGCGGCGCCGTCGTCGGGATCTGGCAGGGGATCGCGGGCCTCGCGGTCGCGTCCGGGCCGCTCGTCGGCGGCGCCCTCACCCAGGGCGCGAGCTGGCACTGGATCTTCTGGGTCAACGTGCCGGTCGGCGTGGTCGCGGCGCTCGGCACGCGGCTGCGGCTCAAGGAGAGCTATGGCCCGCAGGTCAAGCTGGACCTGCGGGCACTGGTGCTGGTGGCAGGCGGCGTCGGGCTTCTGATCTGGGGCGTCGTCTCCGGCGGTCAGTACGGCTGGGGCTCGGCGAGCAGCCTGGCCGGCATCGCCGGCGGCATCGCCGCGATCGCCGGCTTCATCTATCGCGAGAGCACCGCCGAGAGCCCGATGATCCCACTCGGTCTGTTCCGCAACTCGCGGTTCGCGTCGGCGGCCGGAACGCAGTTCTTCATGAGCGCCGCGATCTTCTCGGCGGCGTTCCTCACGAGCCAGTTCTTCCAGCTCGGACTCGGTGACTCGCCGCTGCACGCGGGTCTCAAGTTCCTGCCGTGGACGGCGACGCCGCTCTTGGTCGCGCCGATCGCGGGGGTTCTGTTCGACCGGGTCGGCGCGCGCGTGCTGGTCGTTCCCGGGCTGGCGATGCAGGCGGCGGGCTTTGCCTGGATCGTCTCGCTGGCCGCCAACCACGATGGCTACACGAACTACATCCCGGCGTTCCTGCTCGCGGGGATCGGGATCTCGATGTCGCTTCCGTGCGTGGCCGCCGCCGGGCTCAGCGCTGCTCCACCGAAGCTGCTCGGCAAGGCCGCGGGCACGATCAACACGCTGCAGCAGTTCGGCTCGGTGTTCGGCGTGGCGGTGGTCACGGCGGTGTTCAACGCGCACGGGACCCTTGCCACTCCGGCCGGGGTGTTGAGCGGGTACAAGCCGGCGCTGGCCGTGTCGGCCGGGCTGTCGGTTGCGGGCGCGATCGTGGCGATCGGGATCCGCCGGGCGCGGACGCGGACAGACCGTGGCGGGAGCCTGGAGACCGAGGCCGTCGCGGCCTGATGGCGGGCGGGGCGATCGCCACGGGCGGGCGGGGCGATCGCCACGGGGCGGGCGGGGCGGTTGCCCCTGATCAGGGGCTCTTACCGACCTCTCACGATTTGTCCGTATGGTCCGGACGAAGATGAGCGGACCAAAGCACCTGTGGTCGGGCAACTGGGAGGACGAATCGGCGCGCGTGGCGCAGGACCGGGCCGTGCAGCCCCGGCTCGGACCCGTCGAGCCGGAGCAACCGGCCCCTGGGCCCGCCGGTCAGGGTCAGCCGGGCGTGGAGAGCCGCTCGTTCCGGCGCCTGACGCTCCGCTACGCGGCGCTTGTGGGCGTGCTCGTGATCGCGCTCGGGGTCGGCCTGGCGGCCGCCCTGACCGGCGGATCGCCCAAGCATCATCGGGCTCACACCCCGACGAGCATCGCCTCCACCCAGCAGCCCTCGCAGCAGCAGCAACTTCAGCAGCCCCAGCAGCAGCCCCAGCAGGGGAAGTCCGGACAGCAGGGGCTCGTGCCGCAGGGGCCTGGCCAGACCCAGACCCCTGGGCAGTCCCAGACCCCGGGCCAGACCAACTCG
>WQWK01000014.1 GCA_009785395.1 Conexibacteraceae bacterium | reverse complement strand
GAGCTCCGAGAGCCTCAGCTGCGTGGCCGCCGAGGCGCGCTGGCTATAGGCGTACATCGTCTCGAGCAGCGCGCGGTCCCGCAGTGCCGCGCTGCTCGTCCCCCGAGGCTGCTCCAGCAGTCTGTTGACCTGATCGCGGCTGAGCACGCGCGGTAGCCGGGCCTTCGAGCGAGGCGGACGGAGATCGGCGGTCGGATCTGTTTCGAGCATGCCCTCGCGGCGCATGTGCCTGTAGAACGAGCGCAGGCAGGCGATCTTGCGCTGGAGCGTCGAGGCGGCGGCGGGCCGGCGCCCGTCACGCCCTTCCGCGAGCTCGCTCACGAAATCCGACAGCAGGATCCCGTCGACCGCCAGCGGCTGCGCGCCGCGGCGCTGCAGGAACTCGCCGAATTGCTGCAGGTCCGAGCGATACGCCTCGAGCGTGTTGCGCGACAGGCCGCGCTCGAGCTCGAGGTAGGCGAGGAAGTCGAGCGTCAGCTCGTTCAGCTGTGGTTGCGCGGCGGCGAGGGCAGCCATCTGGACTCACTTCGCGCCGCCGCACTGCACTCCTGCCGGATCCCGCCAGCTCGTGCCCGCTCCCGCCAGCTCGTGCCCGCTCCCGCCAGCTCGTGCCGGCTCAGCTCGCCTGGTTGAGCTCGCGCGCGAGCCAGAGCAGTCCGATCAGCGTCTTCGCGTCAGCGGTCTCGGCCAGCGCCCCCTGCAGATCGCTGAGCGGCCACGGCACGATCTCGATGTGCTCACCGTGCTCGGGCGCCGGGCCGCCGGGCGCGTCGGAGAGCGCGGTCGCCGCGAAGAGGGTGACGTACTCGTCGCAGAACCCAGGGGTGGGATAGAAGCCGAATAGCTCCCGCCACAGCGCCGCCTCTTTGCCGACCTCCTCGACCAGCTCGCGCTTGCCCAGATCGACGAGCGGCTCGTCGGCGCGGTCGCGCTTGCCCGCCGGGATCTCGAGCGAGCCCACCAGGCCGGACGCCTCGCGCGGCTGGCGCACCAGCCACACGTGCGTGTCGTCGTACGGAATCATCGCGACCGCGCCGGCGTGCCAGACCTTGTCGAACGTGTTCTCGCTCCCGTCGGCGTAGCGGTAGGTCTGGGTGCCGGCCTTGAGGATCCGGCCCTCCCACTCGACGCTCTCGGCAACGACATCGAAGTCAGTCACGCCGCCTCCCAGCGCTCCACTTGGTCAAGTCGCAGCCTCGTTGAGCAGCGTCAGCATCAGATCGAGGTTGTCCTCGAGCGCCGTGAAGCTCACGCGTTCGGTCCGCTCGTGGGCGCGCTCGGTGCCGTTGGCAAGGTTGGTACAGGCAAAGCCGTTGAGCCGCAGCGCGTTCGCATCGGCGCCACCGCCGCTGCTGCGGAAGCTCGGTTCGTATCCGATCGCGCGCAGCGCCCGTTGCGCCAGCAGGACGGACGGCTCCCGGCGTCCCAGGCGGTAGCCGGTGAACCCCTGCTGGAGCTTCAGGTCCAGGTCGCAGCCGGCCGTGTCGGCGGCGTCCTGCAGCGCGTCGATCGCCTGCGTAACGTAACGGTCCAGCTGCGCCTGCTCGACGGCGCGCACCTCGGCGGCGACGACGCAGCGGTCGGCAACGACGTTGAGCCCCGTGCCGCCGGAGACAAGACCGACGTTTGCCGTCGTCTCCTCGTCGTAGCGGCCCTGCGGCATGTTCACGATCGCCTGCGCGGCCGCGACGATCGCGTTCACACCCTGCTCCGGCTGCAGCCCGGCGTGGGCGGCCCGGCCGCGGATCTCGGCGTCGATCCGCATGTGCGTCGGCGAGGCGCTGATGATCTCGCCGACCGGTGAGGCGTGGTCGAAGACGTAGCCGAAGTCACTGCCCAGGCGCGCCACGTCGAACTGCGCGGCGCCGTTGAGGCCGGTTTCCTCGGCGACGGTGAAGAGCAGCTCGACGCCCACCTCGGGCGCCGAGGCGGAGGCGGACCCGGAGGCGCGGGCAGACCGGGAGGCGGAGGCCGACACGATCCGCGCCAGCTCGACCATCGCCGCCACCGCCGCCTTGTTGTCGGCGCCGAGGATTCCCTCGTTGGCGTTCTCCCAGCCGTTGTCACGCTGGACAGGCTCGACCGGCGCGGTGAGCGGGACAGTGTCCATGTGCGAGCACAGCATCAGCGTGCGCTCGCCGCGGCCGGGGATGCGCGCCAGCAGGTTGCCCGCGCTGGATCCGACCGCCGCGCCTGCGTCGTCCTCCTCGACCGCGATCCCGAGCTCGTTCAGTTCGCACGTGATCCAGTCGGCCACGGCGCGCTCCTCACCCGTCGGGCTCGGCAGACGGCAGAGGCTCGTGAAGGTGTCGTGCAGGCGCTCGCGCTCAGCCTCGCCGGCGACGCGGCTCACGGCAGGCGCGCCGCCGTGACCTCGTCACCGGTAGGCACCGCGCTGCCAGCATCCTCCGCCCCGCACCGACCGTGCGCGTAGGCGGCGCCGACGAACTCCCTGAACAGCGGCGCCGGCCGGTCCGGGCGCGACTTGAACTCGGGGTGGAACTGCGAGGCGACGTAGAACGGGTGCGCGTCGCGTGGGAGTTCGGTGATCTCGACCAGGCGCTCGTCCGGGGTCGTGCCCGACAGCACGAGCCCGGCAGACTCGAGCTGCCTGCGCAGATGATTGTTCACCTCGTAGCGGTGGCGATGACGCTCGTACACGACGCTCTCGTCGTAGGCGTCACGCGCCCAGGTCTCGGGATGAATCTTCACCGGGTCGGCGCCCAGTCGCATGGTCCCGCCCATGTCGGCGATCTCACGCTGCTCGGGAAGCAGGTCGATGACCGGGTACGGGGTCTCCGGGTCCATCTCCGTCGAGTTCGCGCCCGGCATCCCGGCCACGTGCCTGGCGAACTCGCTGACCGCCACATGCATGCCCAGGCAGACACCCAGATACGGGGTCCCCGACTCGCGGGCGAGTTTCGCGGCGGCGATCTTGCCTTCGAACCCGCGTCCGCCGAATCCGCCCGGAATCAGGATGCCGTCGACCGAAGCGAGCAGCGCGTCCACCTCGGGCTCGCCGACCGTCTCCGAGTCGACCCACTCGATCTTCACGCGGCAGCCGTGATGGATGCCACTGTGGCGCAGCGCCTCGGCCACGGACAGATACGCGTCCTCGAGCTGGACGTACTTGCCGACGAGCGCGATCCGGACCTCATCGGTCAGCGCCGCGGCACGGTCGACGATCGCCTTCCAGCCATCGAGTTGCGGCGCCGGCGCGTCGATCCCGAAGTGCTCCTTGAGGATGAAGTCATCTACACCCTGCTCATGGAAGGTGAGCGGGACGCTGTACACATCCGCCACGTCGTAGGCGGAGACGACCGCGCTCACCGGAAGGCTCGCGAACAGCGCGATCTTCTTCCGGATATCGGTCGACAGCACCGACTCCGAGCGGCAGAGGACCATATCGGCGTTGATGCCGATGCGCCGCAGCTCATTGACCGAGTGCTGCGTCGGCTTGGTCTTGAGCTCGCCCGCGTGGCCGATATACGGCACCAGCGTGAGGTGAATGAACATGCAGCGCCGGCGGCCGACCTCCACCGGGAATTGGCGGATCGCTTCGAGAAACGGCAGCGACTCGATGTCGCCGACGGTGCCGCCGATCTCGGTGATCACAAAATCGACGTCCGACGAATCGGCCATCACACGGATCCGCTGCTTGATCTCGTCGGTGATGTGTGGGACCACCTGGACGGTCGCGCCCAGATAGTCACCGCGGCGCTCCCGCCGGATCACGGTGTTGTAGATGCCGCCGGCCGTCACGTTCGACGCGCGGCTCGAATTGGCGTCTGTGAAGCGCTCGTAGTGCCCGAGATCGAGGTCCGTCTCCGCACCGTCCTCGGTCACGAACACCTCGCCGTGCTGATACGGCGACATCGTGCCCGGATCGACGTTGATGTAGGGGTCGAACTTCTGGATCTGAACGGTCAGCCCCCGAGCGCGCAACAGCCGCCCGATCGAGGCGGCTGCGATGCCCTTGCCGAGCGACGACACCACACCCCCCGTGATGAAGATGAATCGCGTCTCAGCTTGGCTCATGCCTCGGTCCTTGCTCCCGTACTCGCCTGTCTTCGAAGGTAACGTCCGGGGCGGACGCACACTGTTACGGGCGGCGCCCTTACCTAATGTAGCGGCGCCCATTCGGGGCTACGCGGCCTTGAGCAGCTCGCGTGCATGCCCGCGCGCCGAGCGATCGCCCTCGTCGGCGCCGAGCATCCGCACGAGCTCCTTGACGACCGAATCACCGTCCAGCGTCGTCACCGTCGTGCGCGCCGGCGTCCGGCTCGCGTCCTTGACGATGGTGAAATGACGGTTGGCCGCCGCCGCGACCTGCGGCAGGTGGGTGATGCAGAGGATCTGGCGTCCCTCGGCCAGCGCGTGCAGGTGCTTGCCGACCGCTCGCGCCGTGTGCCCGCCAATCCCGGCGTCGACCTCGTCGAACACCAGCAGTGACCCGTCTCCCCCGCCCTGGTCGCCCGCACTGATGTCGTCGGCGCCACTGAGGTCATGAGCCGCGCTGAGCAGCGCCAGCATCACGCGCGACAGCTCACCCCCGGAGGCGACCTCACGCAGCGGACCGAACGGCAGGCCGGGATTCGGCGCGATCAGGAACTCGACGGCGTCATTTCCGCGCGCGCCGTGACCGCCGGAACGCTCGCTCAGGGCCACCTCAAACCGCGCATCAGCCATGGCCATCTCGCGCAGACGCTCGAGCACTTCGGACGCCAGCCGTGGTGCAGCCTCCTCCCGCGCCAGGCGAAGCTCCGCACCGATCCGCTCCCGCTGCGCTCCTGCCGCATCCAGCTCGGCGGACACCGCCTCATAGGTCACGTCGGCGTCATCGAGCGCCTGCCTCCGGGCGCGGCACGCGTCCGCGTGCGCGATCACCCCGGCGATCCCGCCACCGTGCTTGCGCCCCAGCCGCGTGAACGCGGCCAGGCGCTCGTCCACAAACTCGAGCCGGCCCGGCTCGGCCTCCAAGCCGTCCAGATAGCCCCGCAGCTCTGCCGCGACATCCTCGGCCTCATAGCGGAGCGCCGCGAGCCGCTCGGCGAGCGGGGTCAGCTGCGGGTCGAACTCGGCGGCACCCTCAACCTCCGCGGCAGCGCGCGTCAGCAGCACCCCCGCCCCGTCTCCGTCCTCGGGTAGCAGCGCCTCCGCCCCGGCCGAGGCGCCCAGCCGCAGTGCCTCCTGGTGGCGGAGCCGGTCGCGCTCGGCGACGAGCTCAGCCTCCTCCTCCACGCTCGGAGCGATCTCCTCGATCTCGCGCAGCTCAAACGCGATCAGGTCCAGCTCGCGCTCGCGTGCTCCCACACGCTCCTCGAGCTCCTCGACCTGTGCCTCCAGCCCACGCACGCGCTCGTGCGCGACCGCCATCTCAGCGCGGCGGCGCGCCTGCTCCGCACCACAGAAGGCATCGAGCGCATCCAGCTGAGCGGTGGTCAGCATCAGCTTGCGGTGCTCGTGCTGCCCATAGAACGACAGCATGCGGCTGCCGAGCTCCCGGAGGTCGCCCACCGTGGCCGCGCGCCCGCAGACATAGGCCCTGGTACGCCCGTCGGGCCAGACCCGACGGGCGAGCACCAGTTCCTGCGCGTCGGCGGGAATCCGCTCATCGCCCCGGGCGGCCAGACCCGCGGGCAACTCGAACACGCCCTCCACGTATGCCTCCGCCGCGCCTTCCCGGACGATGCCGGCGCGGGCCTTGCCTCCCAGCAAGAGGTCCAACGCGTGAGCGAGCAGCGTCTTCCCAGCACCGGTTTCACCGGTGAGAACGTTGAGCCCGGGAGCGAGCCGCAGCTCGGCCCGCTCCATCAGCAACAGGTTCTCGACGCGAAGCTCGTAGAGCATGCGCGGAGTTCTACGCGCCGCGCCGGACGGAACAACACGAACAGGCGTTCGTGCAACATTTCTTGCGTGATCTGCCCGGCGCAACAGCCGGCGATGGACCTAATGGGCAGAAATCCGCCTACAACGTCCATCGCAGCCGCGGGCGCACGCGCCCCGAGCCTCAGCGCAGCGTCGCCAGCCGCCCGAACTTCTGCTGCAGGCGCCGGTAGAAGTTCACGCCCTCCAGCTGGGCCAGGCACCCCTGGTTGTCGACGAAGCGGGCCTCGAGCTCGGACCCCGGGTCGAGCGCGATAACCGGCCGGCCGTCGATCGCGATGTCGACCGACTCGTCGGAGGAGTTGTTGTGGATCGTCAGCGTGTCGCCCGGCGCCACCACGAGCGCGCGCGCCGTCAGCGAATGCGGTGCGATGAACGAGATGACCATGCCCTCGACGCCCCAGGCCATGACCGGCCCGCCGTTGGCGAGGTTGTAGCCCGTCGACCCGGCAGGGGTGGCGACGACCAGACCGTCGCATCGCACCCGCCCGATCTCGTCCTCGCCGACGGCGTATGCCAGGGCAGCGACCCGCTGTCCCTGCCCGCGCTGGACCGAGACGTCGTTGATCGCAATCCAGGCCTCGCCCCCGGCGCGCACGGCAATCCCCGGGAGGGCCAGCACATCGAACGAGCCGGCGAATGCCCGACCGAACCCGGACCGCGCATCCTCACGGTCGACCGTCGCCAGAAAGCCGACCTCGCCGAAGTTGACGCCGAACACCGGCACGCCGGTGCCGGCGTATCTGCGCAGCGCGCTCAGGATCGTCCCGTCGCCGCCGAGCGCAAAGCAGATTCCGGCGTCGCGCGGGAGCGCGTCAACCACCTCGACCCCGTCGGCCGCGGAGAGCCCGTGCTTCGCGGCCTCAGCCTGATCCAGGACCACCCGTGCGCCCGCGGGGCCCGCCACCTCCACCAGCGCTCTGATCGCCGGGCCGGTTTCCGCCGGGCGACGGTGCGTGAGCACCGTCACGACCCGGCCGCTCAAGGCTCCACCACCAGCGCCGCCGCCTCGAGCGCGGCGACGTCCGAGCCCACGGCCACTGTCCCGGCGCGCCCGGGCTCGTGCAACCACACAAAGGTCTCGCGGTTGCCCTTCGGCCCCGGCAGCCCTGAGCTCGCATACCCCGCCACGGCCGCCCCCAGACCGACGGCGGCAAGGCCGACCGACACCAGCGCCGACCGCCGCACGGCAGGATCGCGCACCACGCCCCCCTTCCCCACCTGCGCCCGACCCACCTCGAACTGCGGCTTGATCATCGCCAGGCAATCGTAGGAAGCCGCGGCGCATGCGAGCACCGCCGGAAGCACCTTCGTCAGCGAGATGAAGGAGACGTCGATCACGATCAACCCGGGAGCGTACGGGAGGTCTCCGACCGACAGCGACCGTGCATTCATGCGCTCGAGCACGGTCACGCGCGGATCCTCGCGCAGCTTCCAGCTGAGCTCGCCGTACGCGACGTCGACGGCGACCACATGCGAAGCCCCGCGCTGCAGCAGGCAGTCGGTGAAGCCGCCGGTGGACGCTCCCACGTCCAGCGCCAGGGAGCCCTCCACCGAAAGCCCAAACGCGTCGATCGCGTTCGCGAGCTTGACCCCGCCCCGCGACACGTACTCCGACCGCGCCAGGACCTCGACATCGACTGAAGCAGAAACCATCTGACCGGCCTTCAGCGCCCGCTCACGGCCCGGCAGCAACAGCACCTCTCCCGCCAGCACGGCCGCCGCCGCACGCGCCCGCGACTCGAACAACCCTCGCTCGACGAGCAGGACGTCCAGCCGAGTCCTCGGCAACCGGGCCCCTCAGGCGACCTTCGACGGAGAGCCCACCGCCGCGAGCACCCGCTCCGCGATCCGCTCGGGCGTGAACGCGACCTCAGCGTGCAGCAGCTTCGGCGCGCCGTGCGTGACGAACTTGTCCGGCAGACCGACGCGCAAGATGCGCACATCCACACCCGCGTCCGAGAGCGTCTCCCACACGGCCGAACCGAAGCCGCCGCTCAACACGCCCTCCTCGATCGTCACCAGCAGTTCGTGCTCGGCAGCGAGCTGAGCGGCCAGGCCGGCGTCCAGCGGCTTCGCGAAGCGAGCGTCGGCCACCGTCACGGCCACCCCGTGCGAGGCCAGCAGCTCGGCGGTGCCGAGCGCCTTGCCCACGCCCGTCCCGTACCCGAGCAGCGCGACTCGCGGCCCCGATGCGTCGCCCGCCTCACGCAGGATCTCCCCGGTCCCGACCGGAATCACCGACGGCTCGTCCGGAAGCGGCACACCCACACCCTGGCCGCGCGGGTAGCGGATCGCCACCGGCCCGTCGTCATACGTCAGCGCGGTGCGCAGCATGTTCACGAGCATCGCCTCGTCGCGCGGCGCCATCAGCACGATGTTCGGAATCACGCGCAGGTACGCGATGTCGAAGGCGCCGTGGTGGGTGGGCCCGTCATCGCCCACGAGCCCGGCACGATCCATCGCAAACACGACATTCAGCTTCTGCAGACAGACGTCGTGGATGATCTGGTCGTACGCCCGCTGCAGGAACGTTGAGTAGACGGCCACCACCGGCCGGCAGCCCTGTAGCGCCATGCCGGACGCGAGCAGCACCGCCTGCTGCTCGGCGATGCCGACGTCGAAGTAGCGGTCCGGCAGCTCGCGCTGCAGGATGTTCAAACCCGTGCCGGAGTTCATCGCCGCAGTTATCCCCAGGATGCGCGAGTCACGCTGAGCTTCGCGCACCAGCGCTTCGCCGAAGACCTGCGTGTAGGCCGGCGGAGGGGCCGCCGCGCCAGCGGGCGCGGCGGCGGCAGGAGCAGGAGCGCCGTTCGCGATCGACTTGGGCTTCGCCGCATGCCACTTCTCCATGCCCTCGAGCCCGCCGTTCTCGGCAGGCGCGAAGCCCTTGCCCTTGACGGTGGCGCAGTGGACAACGACCGGTCGTTGCGCGGCCAGCGCCTCACGCACAGCGCGGCGCACGGCGCGCACATCGTGGCCGTCGATCACTCCCATGTAGGCCCAGTCGAGCTCCTCCCACCACAGCCCTGGTGCCCAGAACGCCTTCAGAGACTCCTTGAAGTGCGGGCCGAACCGCTCGAACGTGTGGCCGAGCGCGGGCAGCTTCGTGAGGCTCTCCTCGACGTCCTCACGCGCGTGCCAGAGCCTGGGATTCAGGCGAACCCGGTTGAAATACCGGGAGAGCGCCCCCACGTTGGGCGCGATCGACATCCCGTTGTCATTCAGGACGACGACGATCGGCGTACCGAGGCCGCCCGCCTGTGTGACCGCTTCCAGAGCCACACCGCCGGTCATCGCACCGTCGCCGACGACCGCGACGACGTTGCCATCCTCGCCCTGGCCGTGGCGCATCGCCTCCTTGAGCCCGACCGCGTAGCCGATCGCGGTCGAGGCGTGGCCGGCGCCCATGATGTCGTGCTCGGACTCGAAGATCGAACAGAAGGGTGCGAGGCCCTCGTACTTGCGGATCGTCGGCAGCTGGTCGCGGCGGCCGGTCAGGATCTTGTGCGGATATGCCTGATGGCCGACATCCCAGAGGATCTTGTCACGCGGGGAGTCGAGCAGCGAATGCAGGGCGACCGCGATCTCCACAGTGCCGAGGTTCGCGCCGAAGTGCCCGCCGATCTCACCGACCGTGTCGATGATGTAGTTGCGGACCTCATCGGCGACCTGCTCGAGCTGTTCGTCGGTGAGGCCGTGAAGGTCCTGGGGCTTGTCGATGTGCTTGAGCAGTTCTTCGGGCATTGTCTCTTCGGGGTCAGGCATTAAAAGGTGCGGTTGGCGATGAAGTCGGTGATCTGCTGCAGTTGAGCCGGATTCGGCCCCGCCTTGGCGGCGTTGGCGAGTGCCGCGCTGGCGTTGTGGTGAGCCTCCCGCGCGAGCCGCTGGGCGCCGTCGAGGCCGAACTCCGTCACGTAGGTGCGCTTGCCCAGTCGCTCATCACTCCCGCTCGGCTTGCCAAGCGCTTCATCGGATCCGGTCACGTCGAGGATGTCGTCGACGATCTGGAAGAGCACGCCCAGCTCGCTCGCAAAGATTTTGAACTGCTCGATTGTGTCACGTTGCTGCCCACCTTCGATGAGGAGCACACATTCGACGCTCGCGCGGATCAGCCGGCCCGTCTTCAGCTCATGCAGGTGGCGCAGGCCCTCGGCGCCGGCCGGCGCGGAGGCCGCCACATCCAGGTATTGGCCACCGACCATACCCGTCACGCCGGTCGCCGCGGCCAGTTCGGCCGCAGCAGCGAGGATGTTGGCGGGATCCCCCTTCTGCACCAGCAGGAGGTGCCGGAACGCCTCCGCGTACAACCCATCTCCCGCGAGGATCGCGACGTCCTCGCCAAAGGCGACATGACAGGTCGGCCGGCCGCGTCGCATGTCATCGTCATCCATCGCGGGCAGGTCGTCGTGGATCAGCGAGTAGGTGTGGATCAGTTCGAGCGCCGCCGCCAGCGGCATCACGTCGCCCGGCGCCATGCCGATCGCGGACGCGCTCGCAAGCGCCAACACCGGACGGATGCGCTTGCCGCCCGCGAGCAGTGAGTAGCGCATCGCTTCCTCCAGCCCGGCGATGCCGGGATCGTCGGTGAAGCGCAGTTCCTGCAGGTAGGCGTCTACCTGTGTGCGCAGGTCATCCGGGTACGGGCTCACGACGGAATAACTGACGTCTTTGACGGCGTCTGGACGCACCTGGGTGCGCCCGTCTCGCGGCAGGTACCTCGGTACCTGCCTTGCGAAACGGTCTTCCCAGGCACGCCCAGCCACTCGTCAAATCCAGCCATTAATTCCGGCGTGAGCCCTCTCACCGCGCCGCCGAGCTCACTGCGCCGCCGTGAGCGGCAGCTGTCCCGGCAGGTCTGGAAGCGGCTCGAGCGCGGCGCGGACGTGACCGTCCACCTGCGAGGCCGCCTCGCTCGCGAGCCGCGCGCACTCCTCGATCAGCGCGAGGGCCTCGCCGGGCGCCAGCTGGCCCGAGCGAAGCTCGGCAGCCGCCTCCTGGAGACGCGAACGGAGCTCTTCAAGCACGTCGGTCACAGGTGCAGCCTAGTACACCCGCCCGGACAGGCGTACTAGCGATCCAGCGCCTCGTTGACGAGTGCGTCGGCCTCGGCGTTCTGTGCTCGCGGAACCGTCTCGATGCTCCAGCCCTCGAACCGCGCGAGCGCCGCGACCGCCTGCGCGTGCAGGTCGCGCATCACCGGATGCTTGACCTTGTATTCACCGGTGAGCTGACGCGCAACCAGCTCAGAATCGTTGATCACGTGCACGATCCCGGCCCCGTGCTCGGCGGCGAGCTCCAGTCCCCGTAACAGCGCCCGGTACTCCGCGACGTTGTTGGACGCCTCCCCGATGCGCTCGCTGAGCGCGGCCAGCCTCTGTCCGTCGCCGTCGGCGAGCACGACGCCGATCGCCGCCGGCCCCGGGTTCCCGCGTGCTCCGCCGTCAACGTGCAGCACCAGCTTCGGGTGGTCGGGCATGCGTGGTTTGCCGGCGGGCGTGCGTCGGAGCGTCAGAGCAGGATCAGGTCAGAGCAGGACCAGGGCGCCGCTGTCGTCGGCGCTTGCGTTGCTGACCCGCTCATGCTCGGCGAGATCGTCAAGTTCGTAGCCCTGGCCGTCGAGCCGCGCGGAGCCCCTGGCCTCGCCCAGATCGACCTCGTACTTGTACCAGCAGAGCTCCCAGGAGGCGACGATCCAGACGATGCTCGGATGGGTCGGGTCCGGCGTGATATTGACGTCCGGTGCGCCCAGCGAGCGTGCGACGCCCGCAACCGTGCGCCGGTGCTGGCTCGAGTTGAACACGTCGACGGCGGCCGCGATCTTGTGATCGCCACTCGTCGGGATCGCATGCACGTGACGCGGCTCGCGGCGGTCGCGGGCACGCACGGCCCGCCCCGGTGCCGCCGGCTGCGGCTCCGAGGGCGCGCGGCGCGGCGCGGGCACGGGTGCAGGCGCCCCGGACGCCGGCTCCGTGTTCCAGGCACCGACCGAAAGCTCGTCGTCGAGCGAGCGCGGCTCGGCCAGAACCTGATCGGCGTCACCGCCCTTGTTGCGGCGCCGGCCGAACAGCGGACGCCGCCGCTGCACACGCTCGCTGCTGCCCTGGAACTCCGGGATCGAGCCCTCGCGCAACCAGCCCTCGTGCAGCGCATGCGGCTTGCAGAGCTCGCAGACGTTGTAGCGCCGGCCGCTGCCGACGAACACCTCGGTCTGCTCGCCACGCAGCACCGTACGGGAGCAGACGTCGCAAACGTCTGCCTCGTAGATGGTCTGGATGCTGCGAGGCTGGCTCATACGTGACGGCGCCGCGTCCGCGCGGCGAATAAACGAGCGTAGCGGACGCGCTGAAGCCGATCAGGTCGAAATCATGCAGACGCCTGTGCCACCACCTTCCCCGCGAGATGCGCCGGGACCTCGTCGTAGCGCATGAACTCCATCGTGTACTCGCCCTGGCCGCCGGTGATCGCGCGCAGATCGGGCGCGTAGGACAGCATCTCCGCCATCGGCACCTCGGCCTTGACGTCAGTCATGCCGCCGCCGGCGGGCTCCATACCGTGCGGATGTCCGCGCCGCGAGTTGAGATCGCCGATGACGTCGCCGACGCTCTCCTCGGGAACGCTCACGTTGACCGCCATGATCGGCTCGAGCAGCACGGGAGCGGCGTGCTCCAGCGCGTCACGCATCGCCTGGCCGGCGGCCAGCTTGAACGCCATCTCCGACGAGTCGACGGTGTGGTAGGAGCCATCGAAGACGGTCACCTTGACGTCCTTCACGGGGTAGCCCGCCACGACGCCACACTGCATCGCCTCGATCACACCCTTCTCGACCGCCGGAATGAACCCGTTGGGGATCACGCCGCCCTTGATCGCGTCGACGAACTGGAAGCCGCTGCCGGGCGGCAGGGGCTCGATCTCGATGTGGCAGTCGCCGAACTGGCCACGCCCACCGGTCTGCTTCTTGTGACGGCCGTGCGCCTTGGCACCCCCGCGAATCGTCTCCTGGTAGGGCACGCGCGGGGGCTTCAGGTTGACCTCGACGCCGAACCGCTCGCGCAGACGATCGACGATCACCTCGACGTGAATCTGCGAGAGCCCTGCCACGATCTGCTCGCCGGTCTGCGGATCGCGGTGCAGGTCGATCGTCGGATCCTCCTCCTGCAGGCGCCTGAGCCCGGCGAACATCTTCTCCTCGTCGCCCTTGCTGCGCGGCTCCACGGCGAACGCCATCACCGCCCCCGGCATCCGCAGCACCGGCATCTCCAGCGGCTCGTCGCGAGCGGCCAGCCAATCGCCGGCGCGCGTCTCCTTCAGCTTCGCCACGGCGCCGATGTCACCGGGACCGAACTCCTCGACGTGCGCGCTCTGGGCGCCGTTGAAGCTCAGCAGCTGGCCGATCCGCTCCTTCGTGTGCGTGCGCGTGTTGAGCAGGTGCGTGTCGTGCTTGAGCTCGCCCTGGTACACGCGGAACAGGTTGATCCGGCCCGCGAACGGATCCGCACGGGTCTTGAAGACGTACGCGACGGGCTCGCCGGACTCGTCTGCCTCGAGCGTGTGATCGCCCACCTGCAGGCCACCGTGCTTGACGGGCGAGGGCAGGTCCTCCACGATCGCGTCGAGCAGCCGGTTGGTCCCGAGGTTTGCGGTTGCGACCCCGCACGTGACGGGGAACAGCGAGCCGTGGTTCGTGCCGTCCTTGAGCGCGGCGACGATCTCCTCGTGTGAGATCTCCTCGCCCTCGAGGTAGCGCTCCATCAGCGCGTCGGAGTTCTCGGCGACCTCGTCCATCAGCTTCTCGCGGTACTCCTGCGCCTGCGCGAGCTGCCCCTCCGGGATCGGGATCTCCTCACAGTTGTCGCGGGTGGCGTAGCCGGGGTGGTGGGCGGGAAGATATCGGTAGGCGCGCATGTCGATCAGATCGATCACGCCCGAGACCTCGTGCTCTGAGCCGATCGGGATCTCGGTCGCGACGACGTGCGACCCGAACGCCCCTTTAAGCGAATCGAGCGCCCGGAAGAAGTCCGCGCGCTCCCGGTCCAGCATGTTGACGAACACAAGACGAGCGAGGTCGAGCTCCTCTGCACGCTTCCACAGACGCGTCGTCTGAACCTCGACGCCCATCACGGCGTTGATCACGAACACCGCCGACTCGCAGACCCGCAGCGCCGCGAGCGCGTCGGCGACGAAGCTCGGGTCGCCCGGGGTGTCCACCAGGTTCACGCGGCGGTCCTGCCACTCGAACGAGCTGACGGTCGCCTGCAGCGACATCTGGCGTGCCTTCTCGTCGGGCTCGGCGTCGGACAGCGTCGTGCCATCCATGACAGTGCCAAGGCGATTGACGGCGCCTGCCTGAAACAGCAGCGCCTCATGCAGCGACGTCTTCCCGCTTCCGCGGTGACCGACGAGCGCCACGTTGCGAATGCGATCCGCGGCCTTGTGCATGCTGCCTCCTTTCGGTTGTGTCGGATGACACTAGCCGGGGCGATGCGCTCGTGCAAGCACTTCCAGGCGTCCCGCCCGAAGGGGCCTCATACGGCCGCCGCCCGGCAGTTGCGGCGGCCTACCCAGACCGGGCCGGAAGGACTCTCAGTCCGCTTCTCAGTCCGCTTCCGGCACGAGCTTCGAGCGCAGCCGCAGCACCGCCTTGGTGTGCAGTTGTGAGACTCGCGACTCGGTGACACCGAGCACCTCGCCCGCCTCGCGGAGGGTCAGATCCTCGTAGTAGTAGAGGGCGATCACGAGCTTCTCGCGGTCGGGCAGAGCCGCGATCGCGTCGGCGAGGCGGTGTCGCAGCTCGTGCTGGACGGCGATCTGCGCCGGATCCGGAGCGTTGCGGTCCGGCATCGTCTCGATCACGGACACCCCGTCAGAGTCGTGGTCCCGGGCCGCCCAGAGCTCGTCGAGCGCGATCACGGCCGAGTTCGAGATCTGCAGCAGCGCCGCGTTGAACTCCTCGACGCTGATCTCCAGCTCGGCGGCGAGCTCCTCGTCGGTGGGGGCGCGCTGCAGGCGCGCCTCGAGCTTCTGGTTGGCGCGCTCGATGTCACGCGCACGGGCGCGCACCGAGCGCGGCACCCAGTCGAGCCGGCGCAGCTCGTCGATGATCGCGCCGCGAATGCGCGTGATCGCGTAGGTCTCGAACTTGATCTCGCGGTCGAGGTCGAAGCGGTCGATCGCGGACATCAGGCCGCCGAGCCCGTAAGAGATCAGATCCGCCTCCTCGACGTGGCCGGGCAGGCCCGAGCGCACCCGCCCGGCGACGTACTTCACGAGTGGCGAGTAGGCCAG
>WQWK01000013.1 GCA_009785395.1 Conexibacteraceae bacterium | reverse complement strand
CTCGGTGCCGATGTAGTTGTGGTGCAGCTCACGCGCGCCTTCCTGGGCGTTCACGACAACCTGTCTCGCCTGTTCGTCGAAGCGCTCAAACACCGGGGTCTCTCTGTTCGCCCGTTTCAGCGCGCGTAATCGACCGCGCGCGACTCCCGGATCACCGTCACCTTGATCTGACCCGGGTATTCGAGCTGCTGCTCGATCTTGCGGGCGATCTCGAACGAGAGCAGGGTCGCCGCGGCGTCGTCGACCGTTTCCGGAGCCACGATCACGCGGATCTCACGCCCGGCCTGCATCGCGTAGACCTTCTCGACCCCCGGGTGATTGGTCGCTATCTCCTCGAGGTCGCGGAGGCGTTTGACGTAGAGCTCGAGCGACTCGCCGCGGGCCCCGGGACGGGCGCCGGACAGCGCATCGGCCGCCTGCACGATCACGGCCTCGACGGTTTGCGGCTCGACCTCATTGTGGTGGGCCTCCATGGCGTGCACGACCGCGTCGGTCTCTCCGTACTTGCGCGCGATCGAGCCTCCGACGATCGCGTGGGGGCCTTCGATCTCGTGCGTCACCGCCTTGCCCAGGTCGTGCAGCAGCGCGGCGCGGCGCGATGTCTTGGCGCTTGCGCCGAGCTCCGAGGCCATCATCGCCGCCAGGCGTGAGACCTCGACCGAGTGGGCCAGGACGTTCTGGCCGTAGCTCGTGCGGAACTTGAGGCGTCCCAGGTACCGGATCAGCTCCGGGTGCAGGCCCTGGACGCCCGCCTCAAACGCGCCCTGCTCGCCGGCCTCGACGATGTGCGTCTCGAGCTCGGACTTGATCTGGAAGTACACCTCCTCGATCCGAGCCGGATGAATCCGCCCGTCCTGCAGCAGCTTCTCGAGGGTCAGGCGTGCGATCTCCCGGCGCACGCCGTCGAACCCCGAGAGCACGACCGCGCCCGGCGTGTCGTCGATGATGAAGTCGACCCCCGTGAGCGTCTCGAGCACGCGGATGTTGCGGCCCTCGCGTCCGATTATCCGGCCCTTCATGTCATCTGAGGCGAGCTGGACCACGGACACGGTGGTCTCGGTCGCGTGACCCGCAGCCAGCCGTTGTGTGACGACAGCGAGGATGTTGCGCACGCGCCGCTCCGCCTCGCGCTTGGTGTCGTCCTCGATCTGGCGCACGCGTCGCGCCGCCTCATGCCGGGCCTGATCTTCGACTGTCTCGATCAGCATCTGCTTGGCACGCGTGGCCGAGAGCCCGGAGATGCGCTCGAGCTCGCGCACGAGCTCCTCCTGCTGGTGATCGAGCAGGCTTGAGCGCTCGGCGATCTCTGACTCGCGCAGCCGCAGCGCGCCCTCGCGTTTGAGCAGCTCCTCACTGTGTGCCCGGCCGCCGCCGTTGCTGCTGGCCGCCGGAGCTGCCCGGCGCTCCGCTGACCCTGGCGCGTGCTCGGATCGCTGTGCATCGCTCACGTGAGCGTGCGTGTGCGATCCGGCCGCGCCCGCGAGCAATCGGGGACTCCCGGATCCGGTCACGCGCGCGTATACAGCTGCAGCGACAACAATCCCCACGGCTATCAAGGCGGCCGCAACGATGATGTCCATGGTCGTTCCTCTCAAACGGCCCGCGTGAACGCGGACCGGTCAAATTCGTCTTTTTCAGGAGCGACCGAGCGGAGAGATGCTCCTTCTCATGAGAAGTACGCCGGTGTCAAAGTTCATGATTTACAGGGGGTTTCATCACCGGCCATCCCGGCCGTCCGTTCGCTTAACGCGATCCTATCGCGCCCCGCGGGAACCGTAACCCTGTTCACGTGGGCTTTGACCCAATATGGGCTTTGCCCCGCTCATACAGCCGCCTGCCGGGCCCACTCTCTGACTGCGTCCGCAGCCGTCTCGCTCTCGTAGCCCTTGCGGACCAGCACCCCGAACGCTCTTTCGCGATCGCGCGGCTCAGCCGGGCCCGCGGGAAAGCGATGTGCAAGGACCGCAATTGCGCGCCCCGTCTCGCCGGCGGGCTCACCTTCAGCAAGCGCCCCCATACCTTCGGCAAGCGCCCCCGCGACCAGGTCGCGGTCCACCCCACGCTCCCCCAGCGACCGCGCAATCCGCTCATTGCCCCATCCCTCGAGCCCTCGCTTGTCCTGCGTGAACACGCGCGCATAGCGGGCATCGTCGAGATAGCCGAACTCGATCAGCTCCGCCAGGACCGATTCGATCTCGCTGTGTGGTATCTCGGCCCTCTCGAGGCGCTCGCGGACCTCGACGACGGTCCGCTCGCGCCTGTTGATGTACCTGTAGGCAAGCGCGAGCCCTTTACGGCCGTCGCCTACCGCGGCCTGCGTGACCTCAGTTTCGCCGGTGTCCACGGCCTATCGAGTGTGATCAGGCCGCCGCGCCGATGTCGACCACGGCCGCGTCGTCGCCGGCATCGCCGTCATGCTCAATCGGTTTGACGAGGTCATGCCCGATCCCCAGAGCAGCGTAGATCTTCCCCTCGATCTCCTTGGCGACGTCCTGATGCTCGTCCAGATACGCCTTGGCGTTGCCGCGCCCCTGGCCGAGCCGCTCGTCCCCGTAGGAGAAGAACGAGCCGGACTTGGTCACGATGTTGTGCTCGATCCCATAGTCCAGCAGGCAGCCGGAGGTCGAGATGCCCTTGCCGAACTCGATGTCGAACTCGGCCTGTTTGAACGGCGCCGCCACCTTGTTCTTGACGACCTTCACCCGCACACGGTTGCCAACGGCCTCGGTGCCGTCCTTGAGCGTCTCGATCCTGCGGATGTCGAGCCGCTGCGACGAGTAGAACTTCAGCGCCCGGCCGCCCGGCTGCGTCTCCGGCGAGCCGAACATCACACCGACCTTCTCACGGATCTGGTTCGTGAACACGCAGAGCGTCTGGGTGCGGTTGAGCGTCCCGGTCAGCTTGCGCATCGCCTGCGACATCATGCGCGCCTGCACGCCGACAGTCTGGTCACCCATCTGCCCCTCCAGTTCGGCGCGCGGTGTCAGCGCGGCGACCGAGTCGACCGCGATCATGTCGACCGCGCCCGAGCGGATAAGCATGTCGACGATCTCAAGGGCCTGCTCGCCGTAGTCCGGCTGCGAGACGAGCAGCTCGTCGATGTCGACGCCGATCTGCTGGGCGTAGAGCGGGTCCATCGCGTGCTCGGCGTCGACGAACGCACACACGCCGCCGAGCTTCTGGGCCTCCGCGATGATGTGGTAGACGAGCGTCGTCTTCCCCGACGACTCGGGACCGAAGATCTCCACGATGCGGCCACGCGGCACGCCGCCGATCCCCAGCGCGAGGTCCAGCGACAGCGCCCCGGTCGGGATCGCGTCAACCGCGACCCGCGCGCCCGGGTCGCCCATCCGCATGACGGTGCCCTTTCCGAACTGCTTCTCGATCTGGCTCAGCGCGCCCTGCAGCGCAGCCTGGCGCTTGGCATCGGACTTCGGATCCGACGATTGTTCGCTCATACTCGTTTGGCTCCTTGTCTATGCCTCTGCAAGCCGTCAAGTTACGGCCCGCATCGGACGGAACCACGGAACATCTGTTCGCACAAGACCGCTTCGTGCCAATTGTGTGCCAATTGCGCGACGGAACTGTGCCGACTTTGGCCCACGGTATCGGCTGCGATATCAATGCGATATCGACCGAAAAACCGCAAAAAGGGAAGGGGTGTTCCCCGCCCTCCCGACGCACGCCCGTCCGTCCGGGCGGGCGCTCTCAGTCGCTCTCGCCCTGCAGCACCTGCGCGATCAGGTGCATCGCAACCGTGGTGGAGCGCTCGCGCACTTCGGCGCGGCCGCCTGGCAGGCGTGAAGTGCGCGTGAGCGCACGCGCCGCAGCCGAACCGCCGTCCGAGCCATATGCGACGGAGAAGCACACGAACCCGACCGGCTTCTCCGGGGTGCCGCCGCCGGGACCGGCGACACCGGTGATGCCAACCCCGACGGAGGCGCCGAACGTCCGCCGGGCGCCGTCGGCGAGCGCCCGCGCGACCTCGACCGAGACCGCCCCGTGCGCCTCGATCAGCGAGGGATCGACGCCCACCAGCTCGGACTTGGCGGCATTGCTGTAGACGACCGCGCCGCCGACGACATACCGCGAGGAGCCGGCGAGATCGGTCAGGCGGGCGGCCAGCAGGCCGCCCGTACAGGACTCCGCCGTCGCGATCGTCTCGCCCCCGGCCAGCAGCAGCGCAGCGACCTGCTCATCGATCGTCTTGCCGTCGCGCGAGAACAGCTTGTCGCCGTGGTGCTCGGCGATGAACGCGAGCAGCGCGTCGTAATCGGCCTGCGCGTTCGGCTCGAAGCGAGTGGAGACCTCGAGCTCGCCCCGGCGCAGGCAGGTCGTGATCTCCAGATCGGACAGCCTCAGCCCCGCGGCGTCTGCCGCCCGCAGCGTGTTGGCGATCTCTGCCTCGGGCAGGCCGAACATCCGCACGATCTCACGCCGGTATTCGGTCGCCCCCGCGATTGCGCGCCGGAACAGCGGCGAGGCGACCGCATCACGCCACATCGGCTGCAGCTCTCCCGGCGGGCCCGGCAGCACCACCACCACGGGCCCGCTCGTCCCGTCGGCGGGCCCCACGACCACGCCCGGCGCCGTGCCACGGGGCGCCAGCACGGTTGCGCCCCTAGGGATCACCGCCTGTTTGCGGTTCGCCGCCCGCAGCGCCTCACGGTCGGCGTCCGGCCAGCGCTCGAGCGCCGGCTTCAGGATCTCAGCGATGCGGGCCTCGAGCGCCTGGTCGAGCACCATCTCGCGCCCGCAGAAGCTCCCGACGATCTCCGTCGTGAGGTCATCGGCCGTGGGCCCCAGCCCACCGCTGGTGACGATCAGCGCGACCCCCGCCGCAGCCATCTGCCGCAGAGCGTCAAACAGATCGTCGGGGCGGTCGCCGACGATCTCGATCATCGCCACGTCCACGCCGAGGTCGCGCAGCTGCTCCGACAGCCACGGCCCGTTGCGATCGGTGATGATCCCGGTCAGGACCTCGGTGCCGGTTACGAGAATCCCGGCCCGCACGGCTGCGCGACCGGTGAATACCGCCGGATCGCTCACTGGCCGCAGGTCGGACCCGGGGTCAGTGGCGAGGCGCCGTGTGGCGTGATCCGAAGGCTGATCGCGTTGCTGCCGGTGAGCGTGTAGGGCTTGCCGTTGATGGTCGCGTTCGCGTGCGTGTTGCCGAGCGTGACACGCAGCTCGCGGCCGTGGGTGGTGGGAATCCTCTGGCCCGGGTTGAAGATCGCGGCCGGGAACAGCGGATGACCGGCGGCGTTCTCGACGCACACCCAGATCGCCGCGGTGGGGACGAGCGCCAGCGTCGCGTGGGCCGGCGGCCGGGGTGGCGGTGGGTTCGTGTGAGTGTGGGTGGCCCCCGTGTCCGTCCCGGTTCCGTGATTGCCGTTGGTGGTGGTCGTCGGCGTCACCACGTTGTGGGTGTTGTTCGCGCCCCTCCCGTGGTTGCCGATCAGGTACAGGGCCACCACGATCGCGGCCAGCGCGACCACGATCACACTGCGCGGGGAGAAGAGCGCGTTGGCGACACGGGCCGACGGCTTGCGGCGCCGCTCCCGGTCCCGCGCCGTCGCAGCCGCCATCGCGGAGGCGTCGTGCTCCATCGGCCGCTCGTAGCGACGCCTGAACTCGTCGACGAGCAACCTGCTGTCAAGCCCGAGATAGTCACCGTAGGTCTTCAGAAAGCTGCGGACGTAGACCGGGCCCGGGAGCAGATCCCACTCCTCGTTCTCGAGCGCACGGAGGTACTTGGCACGGATCTTCGTGCCGGTCTCAACCTCGGTGATATCGACGCGCGCGCGCATCCGCGCCTCGCGCAGCGTGGAGCCAATCTCGGCCATTCCGCAAGCGTACGCGTAGACGCTTCACAGCGCCTGCATAAACCCCTGCACGGAGGGTGGATCCGGGCTTTCTTAACGGATCGGGTGTTACTCGCTGGGCGGCGGCTCATCCGCAGGCGGTTGCGGAGCCTGTTCCCGCTCCGGTTCGGGTGCCGCCGCAGACGATCCCGCAGACGATCCCGCAGACGATCCCGCAGACGATCCCGCTCCCTCCGCGAGCGCCGCCAGGATGCGCGGAACGTCGGCTTCGGTGATCAGCACCTGCCGCGGCTTGGAGCCCTCGTAGCCGGAGATGATCCCGCGCCGCTCGAGCATGTCGATCACACGCCCGGCGCGGGTATAGCCCAGCCGCAGCCGCCGCTGCAGCATCGAGGTCGATGCCGTGCCCATCGAGGCCACCAGGCTGATCGCCTGCTCCAGCAGCGGGTCCTCGTCCGGATCGAAGCCGTCAGCACCCGAGCCGCCGTCGCCGTCGGGATCATCGACCTCCTCGAGCAACTCCTCGCGCAGTTCGGGCTCACCCTGCTTGCGCCAGGAGTCCGTCAGCTCGAAGATCTGGTCCTCGTCGATGTAGGCGCCCTGAATGCGCTGAAGCTTGCTGGTGCCGACGGGCGAGAACAGCATGTCGCCCTGCCCGAGCAGCGACTCGGCTCCGTTCTGATCGAGGATCACGCGAGAGTCCGTCTGCGAGGAGACGGCGAACGCGATCCGCGACGGCACGTTCGCCTTGATCATCCCGGTGATCACGTCGACGCGCGGCGACTGGGTCGCGAGCACGAGGTGGATACCCACCGCCCGCGCCTTCTGGGCGAGCCGGATGATCGAGTCCTCGACGTCGGCCGGCGCGACCATCATCAGGTCGGCGAGCTCATCGATCACGCAGAGGATGTAGGGCAGCGGCTGTTGGCCGCGGCCCTCGAGCACCCTGTTGAGCTCTGGCAGCGAGCGCGTGCGCGCCAGTGACATCTGCCCGTAGCGCTGCTCCATCTCGCGCACGAGGTTCTGCAGCGCGTTGGCGGCCATCTTCGGGCTTGTGATCACCGGCGTCAGCAGGTGCGGGATCGACTCGTAGTGGTTGAGCTCGACCTGCTTGGGGTCGACCAGCACGAGCCGCACCTCGTGCGGGGTGGACCGCAGCAACACCGACGACAGCATCGCGTTGACGCACGCCGACTTGCCGGCGCCGGTGGTGCCGGCCACCAGCAGGTGCGGCATCTTCGCGAGGTCGGCCCCGATCGCCCGCCCGGCGATGTCCTTGCCGAGCCAGACGGTCAGCGGCGACCAGTCGGCGGGCGGCTCCTGGAACACATCGCCGAGATGGACGATACGGCGGCGCTGGTTCGGCACCTCGACCCCGACGGCCGTCTTGCCGGGGATCGGCGCGAGGATGCGGATGTCGGTGGCGGCCAGCGCGTAGGCGAGGTCGTCCTTGAGGTTGGCGACCTTCGACATCTTCGTGCCGGGCGCCAGCTTGATCTCGTAACGGGTGATGTGCGGGCCGGGGATCGCGTCGGTGACCTTTGACTCGACCCCGAAGTGCCCGAGCGCCTCGACCAGCGCCTTCGCGGTGGCAGCCTGCCCTGTGGTGTCAGGCTTGGCCGCCTCACCCGTCGAGCGCACGAGGAAACGTGAGGACGGCACCTGCCAAACGAAGTCGGGATCGTCGGTGACGGAGGCGCGGTAGCGCCCCGCCGGCGTCAGCTCGCTGGGGTCAACCTCGCGCCCGGGGCCCGTAACAACCTCCTCCTCGGGCTCCTCCGCCTCGTCGTAGGCGACGGCGTCGATCTCCTGCGTCTCGCCGTGGCCGTCGAGGTGTACGAACTCCGCAAACTCGCCCGGCCCGTCGCCCGTGAACTCGGTCGTATCAGTGTCAGCCGCTTCGCCGTCAGCGATCGCGAAGCTGCGCTGTCCTTCCGCATCCTCGTAGATGTCGACCGCCGGCGCCTCGACGTGCGTCGCGCGCACAACCACGTCGGTTCCATCTGGCTCCGGCACGGCGATCCCCCCTTCTCGCTGGTGGACGCGCCTCAGTCTCACCGCTCCCTGCTCCGCCCGCCGGGTCGCGCTGCCCGCCTGCGAGCCCGTGAAAAGGCCGGTGGCGTGACGGCGGCCGTTGTTGACGGCCGAGGCGAACGTGGCGCCGCTCAGCAGGATCACGCCGGCGATCAGCAGGAACACCGCCAGGATGTCGGCTCCGGTGCTCGAGAGCAGGTGTCCGGAGACGAAGTACAGGATGGCGCCCAGCAGGCCCCCGCGGGGCTTCATCACGGCGGCGGACCAGAAGCCGTGCGCCGGCTCCTGTCCGGGACCCAGCCCGAGCGTCCCCGCCGCGAACGCCAGCGCGAGCGCCAGCACCAGGCAGACCGTGCCGCTGCGCAGCGGCCGCAGCGGCGGCGCCCCGTCGACATCGCGCGCCAGCACCCGCGCGCCTCCGAGCACCATCGCGATCGGGGTGAGGTAGGCGAGCTTGCCGATCAGGAACTCGAACACGCTGAACAGACCCCGGCCCAGCGCGCCTCCGTCCCAGAGCCCGTAGGCGACGCCGCCGAGGAAGATCCCGAGCGTCATCAGTGCCAGCGCGAGCACGTCGATCTCGTGCGGCTCGAGGTCGCGCAGGTGACGCAGCGACGGGCGGCTCGCCACGAGCGAGCGGCGGGCGCGCGTCGGCGGACGCCTCTTCGAGCGCGTCTTACTTCCGGTGGTGGCCCGCTGGCCACCACCGGACCTACCGCTCTTGGCGGCGGGCTTCCGGCTCTTCTTCGCGGTATGGGCGGCAGCCATGTTTTTCAAACAGAACTCTTCGACGCGGGGCGCTGCGCCCCTTTACCATCAAGGCCTCAATGATGAGCACGTCCAGCGATTTTGAGCGCCCCGCGCGCGTCCTCGTCGTGGAGGATGACGATGCTATCTCCCAGGTCCTGCAGCGCTCGCTGCGGCTCGAAGGGTATGACGTGCGCATCGCCGGCGACGGGCTGGCCGCACTCGACGAGTGCCATGCCTTCCTCCCGGATCTCGTGATCCTCGACCTCGGGCTCCCGAAGATCGATGGCATCGAGGTCGCGAAGACACTGCGCGAGACCGACGATGTCCCGATCCTCGTGCTGACCGCGCGCGACGCCGTCGAGTCACGCGTACAGGGCCTTGACGCCGGTGCCGACGACTACCTCGTGAAGCCCTTCGAGCGCCAGGAGCTGCTCGCCCGGCTGCGGGCGCTGTTGCGCCGCCGCCCGCCACGCGGCCAGGCCGCGATCTCCGTGGGCGATCTGAGGCTGAACCCGGACACACACGAGGTGACGCGCGCCGAGCGCCAGCTCGATCTGACCCAGCGCGAGTTCGAGCTGCTCGAGTATCTGATGCGCAACGAGCGCATCGTGGTATCGCGCCAGCGCCTGCTCGACGAGGTCTGGGGCTACGACCCGTTCTCGATGACGAACACGATTGAGGTGTTCGTTTCAAACCTGCGGCGTAAATTGGAGGCCGATGGCGAGCCTCGTCTCCTTCATACGATCCGCGGCGCGGGTTACGTTCTCCGCGTATAGAAGGGTTCCCGTCCGCTGGCGCCTCGGCGGCGGCTCGGCGGCGCTCACCTTCGTGATCCTCGCCGGCGTGGCGGGCGTGACGGACGTTCTCACCGACCATCACATCAGCCAGGCGTTCGCTCAGTCTCAGGGCGGCGCTATCTCGCAGCTCTCCGGGGAGCTCAAGCCCACCGTGAGCGGGACCACATTCTCGTGCCAGCCGGCCATCTACACCTTCGGCGAGCCCGACAGCGCCCAGATCCGCCTGTTCGCCCGCGACGGCACGTTGATGTGCTCCAACACCGGGACCGTCAACGACCCCCCCTTCTCGCGCCCTCCGGGCACCCATCACGAGATCTGGCCACAGACCTACTACGAGAACGGCTACCGCGTCGACTGGCAGCCGATCGAGGTCGCCGGGGCGCACAGGACCGGGCTCCTGCTCTACGCGCTGCCGCTCTCCAATCTCGAGCAGACCATCAGCGAGGTTCGCCTGATCCTGATCGGCGGCGTTCTCGGCGGTGCGATCCTGGCGCTGCTGGCCGGGCTGCTGGTCGCGCAGCGAGCGATGCGGCCGGTCGTGGAGCTCACCGATGCCGCCCGCGAGATCGAACGCACGCGTGACCCGTCGCTGCGCATACCGCACCCTGAGGCCGAGGACGAGGTCGCCGACCTGGCACGCACGCTCGAGTCGATGCTCGGTGCGCTCGACGCTGCCCGCAACGAGAGCGAGGCGGCGCTCGTGCGCCAGCGCGAGTTCGTCGCCGACGCGTCGCACGAGCTGCGCACGCCGCTGACGAGCGTGCTCGCCAACCTCGAGCTGCTCGCGGAGGAGCTCGACGGCGAGCAGGCCGACTCGGCCCAATCGGCGCTGCGCTCGACGCGGCGCATGCGCCGGCTCGTCGCCGACCTGCTGCTGCTGGCGCGGGCCGATGTCGGACGGCTGCAGCCGCTGCGCCCGACCGATCTCGCCGAATGCCTCACCGACGCCGCCTCCGAGCTCGGCCCCAGCCTCGACCATCACGAGGTCACGATCGACGCCGAGCCGGCGCCCGTCGCGGGTCTCAGTGACGACCTCCACCGGCTGATCCTGAACCTGCTCGAGAACGCGATCAGCCACACCCCGCCCGGCACCCACATCACCGCGTCGACCGGAATGCACGACGGGCGCCCGGCCCTGGTCGTCGAGGATGACGGCCCCGGCATCGCCCCGGCGCTCCAGCGCCGTGTGTTCGAGCGCTTCGTGCGTGGCGGCGGCGACGCCGGGCCGCGCGGCACCGGGCTCGGCCTGGCCATCGTCGAGGCCGTGGCGAGCTCACATCGCGCCGAGGTCAAGCTCACGTCGCTGCCGCAGATGCAGGGAACGCGCTTCGAGGTGGTGTTCCCGCAGGCCCGCACGGGCGCACCCAGGCCCGAGGGCACAGGCGTCCGCGCGAACCCTCCGGCCCCCGTCTCCGCCGAGGCCGCGAGTCAGACCTCGACGACGACCGGCAGGACCATCGGCCGGCGGCGCAGCCGGTCGTAGACGAACGCCGCGAGGTCGTCGTGGAGCTCCTCCTGGAGCAGATCGACCTCATGGATGCCGTCGTTGGTCGCGCGCGCGAGCGAGCGCTCAACCTCGTCGCGGATCTCCTGGCGCAGCGTCTCCGCCTGTTCGACGAACGGGACGCCGCGGAAGATCACCTCGGTCTCGGCCACGGGCGCCCCGTCGGACTCTGAGATCGTCGCCACGACGATGAAGATGCCGTCTGCCGAGAGCATGCGCCGGTCGCGCAACGCCACGTCGGCGGGATCGCCGATGTCGACGCCGTCGACGAAGATCATCCCCGACTGTTCGGGCTTGCCGAAGCGGGCGCCGCGCTCGTCGATCTCCAGCGGCAGCCCGTTGGCGCCGTTGAAGATGTGGTCCGGGTCCAGACCCACCGCCTCGGCGAGCTGGCCGTGCATGTGGATGCGCTTGTAGTCGCCGTGGACGGGCATCAGGTAACGCGGACGGACCAGGTTCAGCATCAGCTTGAGCTCCTCCGCGTAGCCGTGGCCGGAGGCGTGGATCGGCGCTTCGCGTGTGGTCACGACGTCACAGCCGATGTGGTAGAGCCTGTCGACGATCTCGTTCACGGCGCGCTCGTTGCCCGGAATCGGCGTGGCCGAGAACACGACGGTGTCACCCTCACGCAGCCTGATCTGACGGTGGTCGTTGTGGGCCATCCGGCGCAGCGCCGACAGCGGCTCGCCCTGGGAGCCGGTCGAGAGCACGACGACCTTGTGATCGGGCCAGTCCTCGACCTCCTGCGGCTGGATCAGGATGCCGTCGGGCACCTCGATGTGGCCGAGTGAGCGGCCGATGCCGACGTTCTTGCGCATCGAGCGGCCGACCAGCGCCACCTTGCGGCCGAGCGCTGCGGCCGCGTCGATGACCTGCTGGACGCGGTGGATGTTGGAGGCGAAGCTCGTCACCACGATCCTCCCCTCCGCACGCGAGAAGACCTCCTGCAGGTGCGGCCCGACCCCGCGCTCCGACGGTGAGAAGCCGGGCCGGTCGGCGTTGGTCGAGTCCCCGCACAGCAACAGAACCCCCTCGCGCCCCAGTTCGGCGAGGCGCTGCACGTCGGCGGGATCGCCGTCGACCGGGGTCTGGTCAAACTTGTAGTCGCCGGTCATCAGCACCGTGCCGAGGTCACATGTGAGCGCGACCGCACACGTGTCCGGGATCGAGTGCGTCATGTGGATCAGCTCGATGTCGAAGGCCCCTGCTGCGACCTCGTCGCCGGGCAGCACCTCGACCAGCTCCACGTCGCGCAGCTTGTGCTCGTCGAGCTTCGAGCGAGCCATCGCGACGGTCAGCCGGGAGGCGTAGACGGGCGGCAGCTCACCGTACTTCTGGAGGTCGCGCAGAACCCAAGGGAGGGCGCCGAGGTGGTCCTCGTGGCCGTGTGTGATCACGATCGCCTCGATGTCCTCGACGCGCTCGCGCAGATAGGCGAAGTCAGGCAGGACCAGGTCGATGCCCAGCATCTCGGCCGTCGGGAAACGCAGGCCCACGTCGGCGACGACGATCGAGCCGTCGTACTCGATCACCATCATGTTCTTGCCGATTTCGCCCACGCCGCCGAGCGGCAGGGCGCGCAGCGTGCCGTCGCTCACCGTGCGGCCGCTTGCAGGAGGCCGTGACGTTCCAGCAGCGCGCGGATGACCGCGGTCTCGGACTCGTCCAGGGGTACGTAGGGCAGTCGCGGACCGCCGACCCCGACACCGATCAGGTTCAACGCCGCCTTGCAGCTGCACGCGCCCGGCGCGATCGCCATGTCGCGATACACATCGGCGAGCGACGCGTTCACCTCGTGGCGACGCTCCGGCTCGTCGACCATCCGGCGCATCTCGTTGCCGAACACGTGGCTGCCGGTCAGGATGCCGCCAGGCCCGCCCATGTCGAGCACGGTCGCGAGCAGGTCATCGTTGCCCGCGTAAAGCTGCAGTCCGTCGATGCCGGCGACGTTGTCCGCGTTGGCCTGTTTGACGGCGACGATGCGCTCGAAGCGCTGTGCGAGCTCCGCGAGCAGGTCGTTGGGCATGTCCGAGCCGGTCCGCTGCGGAATGTTGTAGAGCACGATCGGCAGGTCCGTGGAGCCGTTGACCGCCTCGAAGTGGGCGATAACCCCGCGCCTGCTCGGACGGTTGTAATAGGGGTTCACGTGGAGCAGCGCGTCGGGGCGCATCGCCGTGGCCTTCTCCGTGAGCTCGATTGCGTGGCGGGTGTCGTTGGAGCCGACACCGGCGATCACCGTGCCGTGCGGGTGGGAAGCCCGCATCTCGCCGATGATCAGCTCGATCATGCCGAGATGCTCGCCATCGTTGAGCGTCGGAGCCTCGCCGGTGGTGCCGCAGACGACGACACCATCGGAGCCATTGTCCATCAGGTGGTGCAGCAACCGCACGGCGGCGGCCTCGTCGACGTCACCTGCCGCGTCGAACGGGGTGACCATCGCGGTGAGGATCGATCCGAGGTTCAAAGACATGGTTCCCCGATCATTTCACAGAAGCCGCTCGGGACCGCTCCCGGCTCTCAAAGAAGCTTCTCGAGGCCGATCGTGAGCGGGTCCGGCAGCGACGCGACCTTGCGGACCGCGAGCAGGACTCCGGGCATGAACGACTCGCGATCGATCGAGTCGTGCCGGATCGTCAGCGTCTGACCGACGTCGCCGAGGATCACCTCCTGGTGGGCCACCAGGCCCGGCAGGCGCACCGAGTGGATCGGCGGCTCCGGCCGGTCGGGAGCGGCCGCGTGCATCCTCCGGGCCGTGGACGCGGCGGTGCCACTCGGCGCGTCAACCTTCCGGTCGTGGTGCAGCTCGATGATCTCGGCGGCGCGCATGTATTTCGCTGCCTGAACAGCGAACTCCATCATCAGCACGGCGCCGATCGCGAAGTTCGGCGCCACGAACACGTTCGCGCCCGTGAATCCGCGGACGTCGTCGTGGTCGAAGCCGCTCGTCCCGACGACCACGTGCACGCCGTGGCCGACCGCCGTGCGGATGTTGCCGACGACGGTGCTCGGCGTTGAGAACTCGACGAGCACGTCGGGCCGGTGCTGCGCGAGCCCGTCGGCCAGGTCGGCCCCGAGCGCGGGATCGATGCGTGCCGCGAGCTCCATATCCGCGGCGGCCTCGACCGCGGCACACACGGTCGAGCCCATGCGCCCGGCGGCGCCGCTGACGGCAACCCGGATCATCCCGCCAGCACCGCGCTGGCGCCCGCGAATGCGTCCGCGAAGCGCTTCTCGTCGGGGCCGATCCCGGCGACCGAGAGCCGACTCGGGTCCCACAGCTCGGCGGCCAGCTCCTCGAGGTCGGTGTGCGTGACCGCGTCGATCTTGGCGACCACCTCGTCGAGCCCCAGCAGCGGCGCCCCGGCCAGCAGCTCGGAGCCGAGCCGGCTCATGCGCGCCCCGGTCGATTCGAGCCCGAGCAGCACGCGCCCCTTGAGATTCTCCTTGGCGCGCGCGAGCTCCTCGGGCGTGGCCGGCTCGGCCCGCAGCCGTCCCAGCTCGGAGTCCACCACGCGCATCGCCTCGGCGAGGTTGTCGCCACGCGTTCCCACGTATAGGCCAACCTGACCGGTGTCCTCGTAGGCGCTCGTGAACGAGTACACGGAGTACGCGAGCCCGTTCTTCTCGCGCACCTCCTGGAAAAGGCGCGAGGACGAGGTCCCGCCGAAGATCGTGTCGAGCACGCGCAGCGCGAAGCGACGGTCGTCATGCCGGGATAGCCCCGGCGCGCCGATGCAGACGTGGAACTGCTCGGTGTCCTTGCGCTCGAACCGCAGTGCGGCGCTGGCGGTGGGCGGTGCAGGTATGAATGGTGGGGGGCCAGCGGGCCCCCCACCCGAAATATCAACCGCAGGGCGCTCAAGCGCGAGCGCGATCAGGGCGTCGTGGTCAACCGCGCCCGCGGCTGCGATCACGACGTTGCCGGGCGCGTAGCGCGAGGCGTGGAAGCGCGCGATTTCGGCCGTCGGGGTGTCCGCGACAACCGACGCGTGACCGATGATCGCGCGGCCCAGCGGGTGACCGGGGAAGATCGCGTCGCCGAGCACGTCGAAGACCTTCTCCTGCGGGTCGTCCTCGTACATCGCGATCTCCTCGAGGATCACGGCGCGCTCGGGGTCGATGTCCGTGAGCGCCGGGCGGAAGACCATGTCCGAGATCACGTCGAAGGCCTTGGGCAGGTGCTCGTCGATCACCCGCGCGTAGACGGAGGTCGTCTCCTTGCCCGTGCCCGCGTTGAGCTCGGCGCCCATGCCGTCGAAGATCTGGTCGATCTCCAGCGACGAATACTTTGAGCTCCCCTTGAACAGGAGGTG
>WQWK01000012.1 GCA_009785395.1 Conexibacteraceae bacterium | reverse complement strand
GTGCACGCGGGTGGCGCCGCCACCGGGCGCCGGATCGTGCGCCGGCTGACGGCGCTGGCGGCGGCCGACGAGCGCATCGAGGTGCTCGAGGGGCGGCGCGTGACGGCTCTGTTGACGCACGCGGGGCGCTGCACGGGAGTCGTGCTCGAAGACGGCGAGCGGCTGCACTCCCCGGCGACCGTCCTGGGCACCGGCGGCGCGGCCGCGCTCTGGGCGCGCACGACCAATCCGGCGGGCGCCGTCGGGGGCGGGCTGCTGCTCGCCTATGCGGCAGGCGCGGCCCTGGCCGACATCGAGTTCATGCAGTTCCACCCGACGGCGGTCGTCGCCGGCGTCGACGGCAGCGGCGACGGTCTGCTCGTCACCGAGGCGATCCGTGGCGAGGGCGCGCGGCTGCTGAACGCCGACGGCGAGCGCTTCGTTGACGAGCTCGCCCCGCGCGACGAGGTCGCCCGTGCGATCTACGCGGAGCTCGCGCGGCGCCCCGGCTCCGATGCGGTCGCGCTCGACATGCGCCACGTCGACCCGGAGCTGTTTCCGAACGTGGTCGCGGCGCTGCGGCAGGTCGGGATCGATCCCGAGCGCAGTGTCATCCCGGTCGCGCCCGCTGCCCACTACATGATGGGCGGGGTCGCGACGAGTCTGCAGGCGCGCTCGACCCTGCCGGGGCTGCTCGCCGTCGGCGAGTGCTCCTGCACCGGCTTGCACGGCGCCAACCGCCTAGCCTCCAACTCGCTGAGCGAGTGCTTCGTGTTCGGAGCGCGAGCGGCGCACGCGGCCCTGGAGGAGCCGGCGCTCACGGCGGCGGATGCGGCCGGCTCCAGTCCCGCCGGTCCGCTGACCGGCGGGACTGCCATAGCGTTCCCCGCCGCCGAGTCGCGCGAGCGCCTGTGGCGCTTCGCCGGGCTGGTGCGCGACGGCGACGGCCTGCGGCAGCTGCTCGCTGATCCGCACCCGCTGGTGGCGCTGATCGCGAGCGCGGCGCTGACGCGCGCCGAGAGCCGCGGCGCCCATTGGCGACGTGACTTTCCGGGCGCCGACGAGCAGCTCGACGAGCGCCATGTGACGCTCGTGGCGGGTCAGGAATCAGTTTTCGAGCGCTGGAAGTAGTGTTTGCGGCGGGACCGGACTGCAGTGCCGAAAGGAGGTGCAGTCGGATGTATCGCTTCAGCCGAGCCATCTACCGCGAACTGGCCGACGACATCGTCGAGGATTCCCCGGGCCAGCCCCATGTGAACCACGAGCGCGTGCTGCGAGCCTGCGAGGCGGCGGTCGAGCGACTCGCCACCGACCGGCACTACTTCGCGCATCCGGCGCGCACGCTCTTCACCGACATCCGCGTGTTCTTCCCGATGTCCGCCCAGGCGCGCGTGCTGCGAGTCGTCGATCGCTACATGGCGTTCGCGGATGAGTTCCTGCGCACCCAGCCGCAGACCGGCTTCGACATCTACGGCAACCCCTTGCAGTGCCGCGCGAGCACGCGCAAGGGGACGCAGTGTCAGCGAATGCCGCTCCCGCACAATGGCTACTGCCCGTCGCACCAGCACCTGGCCGACACCGAGGACGCGCACACGTTTGGTGACGAGCTGGCGGCTGCCTGACCAAGCAATAATCACGCCATTTCCAGGGAGATTTGGCGATTTCTGTAATCAGACATAGAATTGCGTGTCGCCCGGCAACTAAATGCTGTTCCGCCGGGTGTCTTTCCACTCAATCCTGATCACCCCAACTGAGTAAACATGCCGATTGCTTTCAAAGAATGGGCGGTCACCGTCCGTGCGCTCGCTGAGGGCGAGCAGCTACTGACGCTCCGCAAAGGTGGTGTCCGCGAGCCGGACAAGCACTTCGAACTGGAGCATGACCGCTTCTTTCTGTACCCCACGTTCGACCATCAGCGCACCGATCTGGTGCGTGAGTCGCACCGCCCGGAACTAGCCCGGGCACTGGAGGAGGGGGTTTGGAGCGACGGTGAGCCGTCCGCCGCAGCAATGCTGCGCGGAGCTGAGATCAGCCAGCCCGACCGGGTGCGGATCCGCGCCTGGGCCGAGGTGGCGGCGCACTACACGATCAACGACCGGCGTGCTATCGACGCACTGTCGCCGTTCTATGTGTGGACCACCGACTACGCCGAGAAGCGCCTTGACTGGAAGCGCCGCCACCCGTTGCACGTGGTGGTGCTCCGCACCTACCGGATCCCGCGTCCGGTCACGGTCAAGGTGCGCGACGAGTACGGCGGCTGCCGCTCATGGCTCGAGATCACCCGCGACCTCCCGTTCGAGGGCACACCCGTGCTCTCCGATGAGGAGTTCGAGCGGGCCTCCGAGGAGATCGCGGCGATCGCCGCCGGCGACCGCCAGCCGGTCCTCGTCTGAGGATCAGCCGGATTCGGGGGGGGCGGCCAGCGGGCCGCCCCCCCCGAGTTTTCCCGGGATGTCCTGGACAGAATCCGCGTCGGCGTCGTTCGCTTGCCGGCACTCATCAGAACGCCCCGCTGACGCGGCGCGTGTGCTCGCGCAGCTCGAACGCGCCCGCGAGCGCCTCGCTGAGCACTTTCAGCAGCCGGCCGGCGAGCTCACCGTCGTGCTGCACGACACACCACACGCGCTGGCGTTGTCGAACCCGTTGATGCCGGCCCTGTGGGGGGTCACCAGCGCGACCGCTCGCCGTTACGCCGTGGGCTGGGCCGGACGCAGCGAGCTGCACGTGCTCTCCCCGCTGGCACTGCGCGCCCGTGCGACGCGGGTCTCAGGCTCATTCGAGATGCTCGCGCTGGCGCCCGCCTCCGTGTACGCGCGGCGTGTGATCGCCGAGTCCAACCGCGAGCTGCAGTCGGCGCGGCTGCCGTCGCGGCTGTGGTCCGAGCTGCGCTGGGCGTGGCTGCTGGAGGGCGCCTCACGCTGGTTCTCGGGCGAGACCGGCTACTCACGCAGCGTCGTCGGCGCCTACATGCGCGGCGGCCGCCGGCCGTCGTTCCCGCCGACCGTGCGCGACGCGCCGCTGCTCGGCGGCACACTGATCGAGATGCTGGCCGAGCAGGAGGGCGCAACGGCGGTCGCGCGGCTGGCCGGTCGCCTGCACAGCGGCGGACCGCAGACCGCGCTGAGGCTCGCCTTCGGCCAGCGCCCGCTGATGAGCGTCGAGAACGACTGGCGCGCGCGCTTGCGGAGGCTGGCCGACGGCGGATAATTCGTCGATGGCCTACGACACCGAGCTCGCGGACCGGGTGCGCACCCTGTTGATGTTCGAGCCCGACGTCGTCGAGAAGCGGATGTTCGGTGGGATCGCATTCCTGATCGGCGGCCACATTGCGGTCGGCCTGTCAGCCGGCGGCGGACTTCTGATGCGCTGTGAGCGCGACGAGACCGATGATCTGCTGGCGCAGCCGCATGTGGAACCGTTCGTCATGCGCGGCCGCGCGATGAACGGCTGGGTGCGTGTGGCCGGGGAGGGGGTCGCCGGGGACTCGGAGCTGCAGCGCTGGGTCGAGGCGGGCGTCGGCCTCGCCCGCTCGCTGCCGCCCTCCTAGCGATCAGACCAGGTCGAGGTGGGCCTCCTCCACCTTGCCGTCCCGGATCGTGAAGGCCCGGACGCGCGGCTCCGGCGTCGCCGTGCCGACGATCACGTAGAGCGAGTCGGGGTAGAACGCCAGGTTGATGTCGGTCTGCGACGGGTACGGGTCGCTGCGCGTGTGCGAGTGGTAGATGATGCCGACGTCCAGGCCCGCGTCTTCGATCCCCGTGATGACGCGGTACAGCTCCATGTTGTCCATCTCGTACCGCATCCACGTGTGGGCGGTGTTCTCCATCCGGAACAGCTCGACCGCGGTCCCGTCACGGCTCGAGACGATCCCGCAGCACTCGTCGGGCGCGTCCTCGAGGGCGTGCGCGACGATCTCGTCGTAGAGCTGGCGCGAGATGCGCATCGTTCGGGGTTGGCGCCCCGGCTCAGCCGGCGACTACCACCAGACGGTGGATTCGAGGTTCTCGATCTCTTCCAGCGGCCGGGTGTAGATCCCCGACGAGAAGTATTTGCTGCCGTCGTCGGCGGCGATGAACACGACGTTGCCCTCGTCGAGCTCGTTTGCGATCCGCAGCGCCACCCGCGCGATTGCGCCCGTGGAGACGCCTACGAACAGCTGCTCCTCGTCGAGCAGCTTGCGCGTCCAGGTGATCGCATCCGCGTTGGTCACGAAGATCTTGCGGTCGAGCAGCGAGAGGTCGATGATCGGCGGGATGAAGCCGTCGTCCAGCGAGCGCAGGCCCTGCACGGGCTCGCCCTGCATCGGCTCGGCCGCAACGATCTTGACCTTGTCGCCGAGCTCCTCTTTGAGGCGGCGGCCGTTGCCCATCAGCGTGCCGCCCGTCCCCAGGCCGGCGACGAAGGCGGCGACCTCGTCAAGCTCCTCGAGGATCTCGAGCGCCGTGCCGTTGTAGTGCGCGTCCGGGTTGGCCTGGTTGCCGTACTGGTAGGGCATGTAGTAATCGGCGTCCTTCGACGCCATGTCGAGCGCGAGCTCGACTGCCCCGTTGGAGCCCTTGCTGCCCTCCGAGTAGACGATCTCGGCGCCGTACATGCGCAAGAGGTCGGTGCGCTCGGGCGTGACGTTGTCCGGCATCACGACCTTCAGCCTGTAGCCCTTGCGCGCGCAGATCATCGCCAGCGAGATGCCGGTGTTGCCCGATGTCGGCTCGAGGATCGTCTGGCCGGGCCGGATCAGGCCCTTCTCCTCGGCGTCCAGGATCAGGGCGCGGCCGACGCGATCCTTGACCGATCCGGTCGGGTTGCGCGACTCCAGCTTGACCCAGATGCGCACGCCGGGCTTGGGACTGAGCCGCTTGAGCTCGACCAGCGGCGTGTGCCCGATCGCCTCGACGATGTCGCCGTAGCGTCCGCCGCAGGGTTTGTTGCGCAGGTCGGTGGTCATCAAACCAAAGGCTACCTGAAGGATCGGGGCGGGTCGCTCCGCGCGCCGATCCGCCGCCGTCTCAGCAGCCGCCGGCCATCGCCGGGAGGATGACCAGAGTGTCGCCGGCGCCGACCGTGGTGTCGAGCCCGTCCAGCACGCGCACGTCCTCGTCGTTGAGGTAGACGTTCACGTAACGGTTGAGGTCGCCGTCGGCGCCGAACAGCTGCGACTCCGTGCCGGGGTGCTGCCCTGCGACGACGCGCAGGATCTCGCCGACGTTCTCGCCGTCGGCGCTGATCTCGCGCTCACCGCCGACGGCGGGACGCAGCACTGGGGGGATTCTGATCGTTGCCATTCAGGGTCCTATGTCTCTTTCTCTGGTTTTGGCGTGATATAGCCGCCGGTATCGTCGCGATATCACGCCGGAATCGCGTTGGGAGGGTCCCCTCAGTGGGCGCCGGCGCAGAACGCCTCGTAGTCGGGGAAGACGCCCATCTCCTCGTCGGTGATCTCGTCGGGGTCGCGCGAGCAGATCGGGCAGTGCGGGTCGCGCCGCACTTTGACCTCGGTCATCGTCTCCGCGAGTGCGTCGTACATGATCAGCCGCCCGATCGCCGGGTTGCCGATGTCCAGGATCAGCTTGATCGCCTCGGTCGCCTGCAATAGGCCCATCGTGCCCGGCAGCACGCCGAGCACCCCGTTGGCCCCGCACGACGGCGCCAGCTCGGCCGGCGGCGGCACCGGGAACAGGCAGCGGTAGCACGGGCCCTCGTAGGGCTTGAAGACCGACAGCTGCCCGTCGAAGCCGAGGATCGCGGCCGAAACCACGGGGATCCGCAGGCGCACGGAGGCGTCATTGAGCAGGTAGCGGCTTGGGAAGTTGTCGAGCCCATCGACGACGATGTCGTAGTTGGGCAGGATGTCCATGATGTTTTCAGGTCCGAGGCGCAGCTTGTGCTTCTCGACCTTGACGTCTGCGTTCAGGGCTTGGATCGTCTCTTCCGCCGAGTCAACCTTCGAAACGCCGATTCGGGCCGCGTTGTGGATCACCTGGCGCTGCAGGTTCGAGAGATCGACGGTGTCGTCATCGACGATCCCAAGCGTGCCCACGCCGGCGGCGGCGAGATAGAGCGCCGCGGGCGAGCCGAGACCACCGGCCCCGAGCAGCAGCACCTTGGCGTCCAGCAGCTTCTGCTGGCCCTCGATGCCGACCTCGTTCAACAGCAGGTGCCGGGAGTAGCGGTCGCGCTGCTCGGCGCTCATGAAGCGCGGAACATCGACGTCATAGCCGCGGTCCTTCCACAGCGTGAAGCCACCGGTCATCGAGGACACGTGCTCGTAGCCGAGATCCTCGAGCAGGGTGCGGGCGGCCCAGGCCGAGCGCTGGCCTGAGGCGCAATAGAGAACAACCGGTTGTGACTTGTCGGGCGCCACGCCCTCGATCCGCGACTCGAGGTGGCTCTTGGGGACGTGCCGGGCGCCGGGGATATGGCCTGTCGCCCACTCCTCGTCCTGGCGCACGTCGACGACGAGCGCTCCGTCATGGAGCTGCTCACGCACGGCGGCCGGGTCGACCTCTTCGATCCGGTCCTTGATCTGGCGAAGTACCTCCGCTCCGGACGGGCTCATCGAACTCAAATCTCCTTAATTGCACTCAGGATTAGGCAGTTCAGAAAGTATAGCCGTGGCGTGGGGCCACGGCATAGGTCCGCGACATGGCGTTCACACGGGTTCCGTAACCTCGTCGCATCCGCGCTCCTGTCGACCATATTCCCGCGCCGGCCTTCCCGGCGAGACTGCCTTGGATCAACGTCGCCTCGCTGCGTATGGACCAGCAGCGGGGGCGGCCCGTACTCGTCGAGTTCTGGGATTTCTGCCGCCCGAACTCGATCCGCACGCTTCCGTACCTGAAAGCATGGCACGAGCGCTACGCCGCCGCAGGTCTGCGGGTCGTCGGCGTGCATTCCGCCGGCTTCGAGCCCTCCGAGGATCCCGATGCCGTGACCGCCGCCGTCGTCCGCCTCGGCATCGAGTACCCGGTTGTCGTCGACGTCGACCACGTCATCTGGCAGGAGTACGAGAACCTCGGCTGGCCCGCGCGCTACCTGTTCAACGGCGAGCAGTTCCTGTTCGACTACCACTTCGGCGAGGGCGCCTACGCCGACACCGAGCGCGCGATCCAGGAACTGCTCGGCACCGAGCGCGACACCGTCGCCCCCGTGCGCGCCGAGGACGCCCCCGGCGCGATCCTCGAGCCCCAGAGCGACGACGTTCCCGGCCTCTACAACGGCCCCTATGAGGCCGGCGGCGTCTGGGGCGTGTTCAAGGGCGCGGGCGTCGCCACCGTCAACGGCGACCCGGTTCCGATCCCAGGTTCCGGCGCCTACGAGCTGATCACCCACGAGCATCACACCGAGGGTGTCCTCGAGCTCGGCGTCAGCGACGAGCTCTGCTGCCTTGCCGTCTGCTTCACGCCCGGGCTGCCGGGCTAGGGCGTGCCCTGAGCGAAGACAGGTGGGTCGGGACGGTGACTTTCCGTAGCGGCAAGTTGTGTGATAACTTTCCGTCATGGAAAAGCAGCCCTCGGATTTGCAGGCGCCGGATTCGATCCCTCCCAGCGCCGCTCGCGAGCAGCTGCGGGCCGCCCGGCAGGCGCAGGACGCGGCGGTGCGGCGCGCGACGGCCCCTGCGTGGGCCATCCTCGCGCTGAGCGTCTTCTGCGGAGTGCAGACGGTCGCGCCCGCCTACCGGGGACCGGGAAACGTGGCGACCATCATCACGGTAGTGGGCCTCCTCGCCGCGCTCGTGAATATGTCCGCTAGCAACCAGTGGCGTGCGTTGTGGTTCATGCCGAAGCCCAAATGGGACCTCACCGAGGTGGCGCTCATCTGTGCTGCGGTGCTCGTCGGCGGCGTGGTCGGCCCGCATCTGCTCGCGGACCACGGCAATTCGGCCCTCGCCAGCTGGGGCCTCGGCGCAGCCGTGGTCGTGATCGTGGCGGCATGCATGTTCGCCGCCTACGGCTCCTATCGGCACCGCTCCGAGCAGGTGTGGCAGCGGTGAGCGAGGCAGCTTTCGACGAGCTGATCCACGCACCCCTGCGCCTGCAGATCTGCGCGATGCTTGCTCCGGTGCGCGGGTTGCCGTTCTCTGACATCCGGGACAGCCTGCAGATCTCGGATTCCGTGCTGAGCAAGCACCTGTCAGCGCTCGCCGCAGCCGGATACGTGGAGGTCTCCCGCGTGCGGGCCAATCAGCGGTCGCGCCGGCAGGTCACGCTCACCAAGCCGGGACGGACTGCCCTGCGCCGGCACCTCGCGGCTCTGCAGGCGATCGTCGCCGCAGCCGAACCGGTGCTGGTCTAACGGCTAAGACCCGGGCGCAGGAAAGGAGATCGTCATCGACAGCCCGCCCCCGGCGCGCGGCCGCGCATCGACCTCGGCGTTGTGCGCCTCGGCGATCGCGCGGACGATCGAGAGGCCGAGGCCGTGCTGGCTGGAGTCGGGCCCGATGCGCGCCGGCCCGAGGCGGCGGAAGGGCTCGAACATCGTCTCGATCTCGTCTCCGGAGATCAGCTGGCCGCTGTTCTCGACGATCAGCAGCGCCCGGTCGCCCTGCTGTCGGGTGCTGACCTCGACGCGGCCGCCGTCGACGTTGTGGCGCACGGCGTTGTCGACGAGGTTCGAGATGAGGCGCTCGATCAGCGCCGGGTCGCCCTCTGTGATCGCCGCCTCGATATGGGTGTCGAGCTCGATGCTGTGCTCCTCCAGCTCCGGCCGCGGGCGCTCGATCACGCGTGTGGCGAGCGCGCCGATATCGGCGCGCTCGCGCTGCTCGAGCCCCCGCTCGCTGCTGGCGAGCGTGAGCAGCGCCTCGATCAGGCGCTCCTGATCGTGGCCGGCGACGAGCAGCTCCTCGCACGTCGCGCGCAGCGTCTCGGCGCTCGCGTTCGGGTCCGCGAGCGCCACCTGGAGCAGCGTGCGCTCGACCGTGAGCGGAGTGCGGAGCTCGTGTGAGGCGTTGGCGACGAACCGCCGCTGCGCGTCGAACGAGGATTCGAGCCGGCCGAGCAGAGCGTCGAGCGTCTCTCCCAGTTCGGTGAACTCGTCGCGTGGGCCGTCGATCGCCAGGCGCTCGTGCAGGTTGCCGGCCGAGATCGTGCGGGCTCGGGCGGTGATCTCCCGCAGCGGACGCAGCATCCGTCCGGACGCGAACCAGCCGATCGGAAACGCAACGAGCGCCGTGACCGCGAGCACGATCCAGGAGGCCAGCACCAGCCGCGCGACGTCGGCCGTGTGCTGCGCGACGACATATGAGCCGACGGGCGGCAGGATGAGCCTCGGCCCCGGGGGCGCGGGAGGCAGCGGTGTGATCCTCGTCCCGTGCCGGTTCGGCGTCGCGGTGCTGACCTGGATCGGCGGGCCTGCTCGCTCCACGACCAGGATCACGACGAGCACCGCCGTGCCCATCGCCACGAACACGGCCGAGTAGATCAGCGCCAGCCGCATCCGGGCCGACCTGGCTCGCAGCCACCTCATATGCGGTATCCGCCCTCGCGCACGGTCTCGATCAGCGGCGGGTCGCCGAGCTTTGCGCGCAGCCGCGCAACGGTTGTCTTCACGGTCGTCGTGAACGGATTGGCGGCCTCGTCCCAGACGCGCACGAGCAGCTCCTCGGCCGAGACCGGCCGGCCGTCGGCGGCGAGCAGGTGCTCGAGCACCGCGAACTCCTTGGGGGTCAGGTCGAGCCTGCGGTCGCCGCGGGACGCGAACCGTCGCGCCGGATCGACGGTGAGGTCGCCGCGGCTGTAGGAGGGCGGCAGCGGCGGCGTCGCGCGGCGTGCGAGGGCCCGCACCCGCGCCACCAGCTCCGAGAAATCGAAGGGCTTCGGCAGGTAGTCATCGGCCCCGAGCTCGAGTCCGTTCACACGGTCGCGGATCGTGCTCGCGGCCGTGAGCATCAGCACGCGGCTGTTGCTGCGGCGCTCGGCCAGCGTCCGGCAGACCTGATCCCCGTGCACCCCGGGCAGGTCGCGATCGAGCACCACCACGTCGTAGTCGTTGACGGTGGTGTGGGCGATTGCGTCGGCGCCGTCGAAGCAGACGTCGACGGCCATCCTCTCCATCCGCAGGCCGTTTGCGATCGCCTCGGCGAGGCGCTTGTGATCTTCGACGACGAGGACACGCATGGGCACAGCATGTCGCGCGGCGGTCACAGAGTGGTGACAAAAGGCGTGACCGGCACGGCACCCCCGCAGGCGTACAACGGCGGCATGCAACCACGCCGCCCCATCCACATAGCCCCAACGCTCGTCGTCGCCATCCTCGCAGCCATGCTGCTCGCGGCCTGCGGCGGCGGAACCAAGCCACCGAAGTCCCCGGGCTCGGGCCAGGCATCGCGGAACTCCCCCGGCCAAGCTGCCTACCGCTACTCGGCCTGCATGCGCACACATGGGGTCGCCAACTTTCAGGACCCGCACGTGAGCGTCCACGGCAACCAGGTGTCCGTCGCCATACACGTGGATCCCGCGATCACCAGTTCGCCGGCGTTCAAGTCCGCACAGACGGCGTGCGCGCATATCCTGCCCGGCGCCGCCAATGGGCCCACCCCAGCCCAGCAACACATGCGAGAGCAGGCGATGCTCGCGTTCGCCAACTGCATGCGCCAGCACGGCTTCACCCGCTTCCCCGACCCCACGGCGCAGGGTCAGCTATCTCCACAGATGGTCGAGCAGGCCGGCATCAACCTGCAGGCTCCCGCTGTCAAACCGGCTGCCTATGCCTGCGCCCCGCTCACCCACGGTCTCCTGACCAAGGCCGATATCAATCAGGCGATCGCCAATCCGAACGGCTCGGGCTCCCAGGGCTCGCCCGCGCAGAGCTCATCCGCGAGCCCCGGGGGCGGCGGCTAGGTGGTCGGGACGAGGAATCCTTGACGATCATCATTGTGCTAAGTAGCATGTCACATTACTTTGGTCGTCCAGACCCCGCAGCGGACCGAGACACACAAGCCCGGGGTCGAAGACGGGCCCGGCGTCGACGCGGGCGTGATCGAGGATGCGCGGGCCCGCCAGCGGCGGCACCGCGGCGCGGGGGCGGCGGCGGCCCTGGTCGCGGCCACCGTGGCCGTCGGCCTGCTGCTCGGGTTCTCGGGCGGCGGAGGCGGCGGCCTGCGCAGCGGTCACGACCCGGGGCCCGCCCCGCGTCCAACCAGCGGCGGCTCGGCGCCGAGCCAGGCCGCGGGCGCAACCCTGACGACCGCACCGCAGGGCATCTCGCAGATCGGCCTGCTGGCTCCCGGCGTCGGCTGGGCGGCAACCCAGGGCGGGTTCTACTTCACGCGCAACGGCGGCCGCACGTGGGCACGCACGCACGTGCCCGGCCTGGGCTCGGATGCGACGGCCGGCATCGCCGCGGGCACATCGCCGACGCCGGACCACGCGGTCCTGATCGTCAACGCGACGCCCGCATACGGGTCCTGTGCGTGGCAGGCCCATCCCGGCACTGCGATCGCGATCCAGGCCGTCGCCGTCAGCGCCGACGGCGGGCGCCGCTGGCAGACGCATCCGCTGCGCAACTGCCTCGACCCCTACGTGCTCAGCTTCGTCAACAGCAGGACCGGCTTCATGGCGGGGTGGGAGCACTCACGCCCCGCCACCCTGGCGCTCTACATGACAGGCGACGGCGGGCGGCGCTGGCACAGGGTCGGCCCACTCCCGTTCCCCGGCTCGATCACGTTTGCGACCTCCAGGCTCGGTCTGGGTCTCGCGTTCTCGGACTCGGCCGAGGCCGGCGTTGCCGACACGCCCGGGCGCATCGCTCTGTACCGGACCGTCGACGGGGGCAGCAGTTGGCAGCGCCAGCGCATCTGCCGCTCCACCCCGAGGCAGGCGGTCGCCGTCATCTGCCAGTTCCCGGTCGCGACGGGACCGAGCACCTTCTACGTGCCGGCGGTTCTCGCCGACAACCGCACCAAGCGCGCGCACCCGATCGTCTACGTGACCACCGACGGCGGCCGCAGGTGGACGACGCGCAGACTCCCGAAGCTGTCGGTCTTCTACCAGCAGGCGCTCTACGGAAACCGCTATCTCACGATGCCGTTCTCGGCGCCGGATGCCCGACACCTGTTCACGCTCGTCCTCGGGCTCCTGTTCCGAACCGCCGACGGCGGTCGCACCTGGGCGTCGTCGGGCGCCTACCAGGGGACCTTGGACTTCGCATCTGCGGACTACGGCTGGGACATGACCGGCAGCCGCCTCTACCGCACGACCGACGGCGGCCGCACCTGGAAGGCCTTCACCCAGCGCTGAACGGCATCAACGGTGGGAAGGAAAGTTGTCCCCAGGACAACTTTCCTTCCCACCGTCAGCGCTCCAGCAGGTTCACCAGCCGCGGCGGCCCATCCAAGTCGAGCTCGACCGCGAACCCGGGGCGGTACGGGTTCTCGCCGGCGTGCTCGGTCGTGAAGTGCTCGTTGACCCAGCAGCCGGTGTTGATGAGCTGCACGCCGGCGCCCCGCGTCCACTCGCCGGCATCGTCCCCGCGCAGCGGTCCGGCCCGGTGCGTGTGGCCGAACAGCGCATACGCCGGCCGTAGCCCCAGGACGGAGAGGACGTCGCCGTATGCCTCGAGCGACGCGCGCCGCAGCTGCGCGTCGCTCACATCGCCTGTCATCGGCCCGAGCCGGCCAAAACGGCTCACCCCCGCCACAAGAGCGCGCACACCCGTCTCCAGAGCAAACTTCTCGAGCGGCTTGGCGTGACGCATGCGCTTCAGCAGGCGGCTCGAGCCGCCGCCCTCCGCGGAGTCGACCTCGCCGTCGCCGTTCTGGGAGATCGCGAACATCCAGGCATAGATCGGTGACTGGAGCCGCTCGTAATCGCGCCACTCGGACATCTGCGCGAGCGGCAGCCTGATGAAGCGCGCCATCGCCCCCGCCGCGATCCGCTCGAAGGCGGGCGTCGTCGTGTGGCGATCGAGGTAGTGACCGTGGTGGGCATAGACGTCGTCGCGCAACCACAGGCCCGGGTATTCGAACCGCACCGAAGCGCCGAACTGCGAGAGCATCCATTCGACCTGGCTGAGCGCCTCGGCGTGCACCTGGAGCTGGTGATCGTGGTTGCCCATCAGCATGATCACCTCGCGGCCGGGGGCCATCCCGCGGACCAGCTCCGGCAGGACGCGCGAAGCAGCGGCGAGCGCGTCCGAGAGCGGACGTTCGCGCAGCTCGATGATGTCGCCGAGCAGAACCAGACGGTCGACCGGGGCGATCGCGTCGGCGAGCTTTTCCACCACCGCGGGGTCGTCCAGCGTGGTGCGGCCGCGGCCCGCGCCGATGTGCAGGTCAGATATGACCAGCGTCCGCACCGGCGGCTACGCGTTCGCGAGTGCCTGCCGGATTGTCTTGGGGAGCATGAAGCGCATCGTCTCCTTGATGACCTCGAGCTCCGACACATCAACAGTGCCGCGGTCGCGGAAGAACTGCACGAGCCGGGCGACCAGCTCGTCGGGCGCGCTCGCCCCGGAGGTGATACCGATCACGCGCGCCCCCTCGAGCCACTCCTCCTGCACCTGTGACTCGTTGTCGATCAGGTGCGAGGCGGCGCCGTTCTCGCGCGCGACCTCGACCAGGCGGTTCGAGTTCGACGAGTTGCGGCTGCCGATCACGAGCACCAGATCACACTCGCGGGCGAGCTCCTTGACGGCCGCCTGGCGGTTGGTGGTCGCGTAACAGATGTCGTCGACGCGCGGCCCGACGATGTGCGGGAAGCGCTCGCGCAGGCGCGCGATGATCGAGCGGGTCTCGTCCACGGAGAGCGTCGTCTGCGAGATGTAGGCGACCTTCTCCGGGTCCGGCAGCTCGAGCGCGTCGACGTCCTCCTCGCTCTGCACGAGCACGATGTGATCGGGCGCCTCGCCCATCGTGCCCTCGACCTCCTCGTGGCCGGCATGCCCGATCATCACGATCGTGTAGTCCTCGGCGGCGAACTTCTTGGCCTCGACGTGGACCTTGGTGACGAGCGGGCAGGTGGCATCGATCACGTTCAGCTCGCGCGCGGTCGCCTTCTCGTGCACGCTCGGCGCGACCCCGTGGGCCGAAAAGACCGCGGTCGCCCCCTCGGGGACCTCCATCACCGACTCGACGAAGATCGCACCGCGCTCGCGCAGCTGCTGGACGACGTGCTTGTTGTGCACGATCTCCTTGCGCACGTAGACGGGCGCGCCGTACAGATCCAGCGCCTGCTCGACCGTTTGGACCGCGCGGTCGACGCCCGCGCAGTACCCACGCGGGGACGCCAGCAGGATCTTCTCTGGGGTGGCGGCCATGCTCTTTTTGAGTTTAGTCCCTGTGGGCGGGCCCGCTTGCCCGCCCACAGGACCGGCGCGCGCAGATTAGGCTTTGCAGTGGTTCGGTCCCCTGACCTCGAGAGGCAGCGCGCAGAGTTGGCCCAGCACCACATGGATCGGTTGACGTCGACCGACGCCGGTTTCCTGCACCAGGAGACCGCGAGCGGACACATGCACATCGGCGGCGTGCTGCTGTTCGAGGGGCCGGCGCCGGCGTACGAGGAGGTGCTCGAGCATGTCCGCTCGCGCCTGCACCTGCTGCCGCGCTACCGCCAGAGGCTGCTGACGCCGCCGGCCGGTACCGGCCGCCCGGTCTGGATCGACGACACGAACTTCAACCTCGAATACCACGTCCGCCATTCGGCCCTCCCGCCGCCCGGTAACGAGGCTCAGCTGCTGGAGATGACGGCCCGGCTCGCCTCACAGCCGCTGGACCGGACCAAACCGCTGTGGGAGTTCTGGCTGGTCGAGGGCATCGAGCCGGCCCCGGGCTCGAGCTGCGAGCGTTTCGCGATGATCTCGAAGAACCACCACGCGCTGGTCGACGGGGTCTCGGGCATCGACATCGGGACGGTGCTGCTCGACTTCACGCCGGCGCCCGCACCGCCAGACACCGAGGCCCTGCGGCCCTGGGAGCCGCACCCGGAGCCGAGCCAGCTGGAGCTGCTGCTGTCCGGCGTGCGTGACGCAGCGGGCGCGGTGGCGGGGATGACGGGACAGGCGCTGAGCGCCGCCACCCGGCCCGAGCGCAGCGCGAAGGTGCTGCGCGACGCAGCCGAAGGCGTCGGCGAGCTCGTGTGGGCCGCACTGAACCCGGCACCGGCGACACCGCTGAACGTGCCGATCGGCCCGCATCGCCGCTTCCGCGTCGTGCGCCAGCAGCTCGCGGACTACAAGGCGGTCAAGAACACGCTCGGCGGGACCGTCAACGACGTCGTCCTCGCGGTCGTCGCGGGCGCGCTGGGTGACTGGCTGCGCTCACGCGGGATCCGCACCGACGGGGTCGAGCTGCGGGCGCTCGTACCGGTCTCGGTGCGGACCAAGGACGAGCACCACACGATGGGCAACCGCTTGACGGTGATGCGGGGGCCGCTGCCGGTGTATATCCGCGACGCGGTCGCGCGCCTGCACGCCGTCAGCAGCGCGATGGACGATCTGAAGAGCTCCAAGCAGGCGGTCGGAGCCTCGACG
>WQWK01000011.1 GCA_009785395.1 Conexibacteraceae bacterium | reverse complement strand
GCGAAGTCGCGCGCGGTGACTTCGACCTCGTGCCCGGCCTGCTCGAGCCGGCGAATCACCGGCGCCAGCACGAGCACGTGCGGCGAGTTGGTGAGATCGACCCAGACCTTCACGCCGCCACTACGGCCGCCGCGAGCGCCGCCACGACCTCATCCGCCTGCGCCCGCGTGAACACCGGGCTGATCGGCAGCGCCAGGTTGGTCCGTGCCAGCTCCTCGGTGACGGGCAGCTCGAGCGCCCTGCCGCCAGCGGTCCGCTCGACGTACGGCAGCATCGCCGGCTGGCGGTGCAGCGGCACCCGGTAGTAGGCCCGGGCCTGCACGCCCGCATCGTTGAGCAGCTTCAGCTTGGCGTCGGCATCAGCGTGAGTGGCCACATACAGGTGCCAAGCTGGGGTGGCGCCAAGCGGGGCGCCACCCAGTACAAGGTGCTCCCCGAGTCCCGCGTCGATGTAGGCCCGGGCGCCCGCGCGGCGGCCGTCGCACCAGGCGTCGATGTGCGGCAACAGCACGCGCAGGATCGCCGCTTGGATCTCGTCGAGACGCGAGTTGTAGCCGACGTAATCGAAATGCTGCTTGTCGCGCGAGCCGTGGAAGCGCAGGGCGCGCACGCGCTCGGCGAGCGCGTCGTCCGCGGTCGTGATCGCGCCGCCGTCGCCGAACGCGCCAAGGTTCTTCGACGGGTAGAAGGAGAAGGTCGCGATGTCGCCCAGGGCACCGGCCTTGACGCCGCCGAGGCTGGCGCCGAGCGCCTGTGCGGCGTCCTCGATCACCGGCAGGCCGGTGGCGTCGCGGATCGCGGGGATCTCGGCCGGCATGCCGAACAGGTCGACGGCGACGATCGCCTTGGTCCGGGGTGTCAGCGCTGCCCTGACGGTCTCGGCGGTGATGTTGCGGGTGTCGCGGTCGATGTCGCAGAAGACGGGTGTGGCGCCCATCGCGGCGATCGCCTCGGCGGTCGCGTAGAAGGTGAACGCCGGCAGGACGACCTCATCGCCCGGCTCGACGCCGAGCGCGCGGGCGGCGATCGTCAGCGCGTCGGTGCCGTTGGCGACGCCGATCGCGTGCCCGGCGCCGACGTATCCGGCGAGTTCCTGCTCGAAGGCCTTGACCTCGGGACCGAGGATGAAGCGGCCTTGATCGATCACCGCGGCAACGCGCTCGAGGACCGTCGCTCGCAGCGGCGCGAGCGGGGTTTCAGTGTCAAACAGAGGTACGGACATAAGAACGACCTTAGACGGAGACAAATTCGCGCGCGGCGACCCTACACTCCGGCGCGTGTTCATAGATGCCTCCGTTACAGACTCCCTAGTCACCTTCGCCACGCACGTCATCCAGCACGTCGGCTACGCGGGCGTGACCCTGCTGATCGCGATGTCCCAGCTGGTCATCGTGCCCGGAACCGAGCCGACGATGTTGTTCGCCGGATTCTCGGTCGATACCCACCACCTGACGCTGATCGGGATCATCATCTTCGGGATCCTCGGCGACGTACTCGGCGCGAGCATCGCCTACGCGATCGGCTATTACGGCCTGCACGAAGCGCTGTCGCGGCGCGGCAGCCCGATCCATATCGACGAGGCCAAGATCGCGCAGGCGCACGGCTGGTTCGAGCGCTACGGCTCGCCCGCCGTCGCTGTCTCCCGGCTGATCCCGGTGTTCCGCTCGGCGCCTCCGTACGCGGCCGGCGTGGTGAGGATGCCGTTCGGTCGGTTCGTCGCGATGGCGGCGCTCGGCTCCACCCCCTGGATCGCAGGCTGGGCGCTGGTCGGCAAGGCCGTCGGCAGCCAGTGGCCGCAGTGGCGCCACCACCTCGAGTACGTCGATTACGCGGTGGTCGCGCTGATCGTGCTCGCGTTCGCCTGGTGGATCGTGCGCATCTGGCGCGGGCGCGGCGGTAACGGTCCCACCCGCCCGGCGGAGATCCCGTTGCGTCGTCCCGAGTCCTCCTCGCAGCCGTCAGACTGATGGGAGCTGGTGGCCGGGGGCCGAAACCCCCGGCCGGACGGGCCGGGGTGCTTGGGCGAGCGCTCGCGCTCGGCCTGATGCACGGCCCGGCCGAGCTGCTGCCGATCTCATCGTCCGGGCACGTCGAACTGGTGCCATGGCTGGCCGGCTGGGACGGCGTCTCCGCCGATCCCGAGGTGCGCAAGGCCTTCGAGGTGGCGCTGCACGCCGGCACCGCGCTTGGCCTCGTGGTGATGCTGCGCGATGAGGTGTTGGAGGCGGCGCGTGATGTTGATGTGGATTCGGGCTTGGTGGTGGCCCTGTCGCTGCTGCCGCCCGTGATCGTCGGGTTCGCCCTGGAGCGTCCCATCGAGCGGTTCCTCGGCAGGCCGGGCACGATCGCCGTGGGGTTGATCGCCGGGGCTGTTGTGATGGGTGTGGCCGACCGTGAGCCGCAGGAGCGTGTGTTTGATGAGGCTCTGCCTGTGGATGGACTTTGGCTCGGGATCGCGCAGGCGTGCGCGTTGTTCCCGGGGGTGTCGCGCAACGGCGCGACGCTGACGGCGGCGCGGGCGCGGCGCTTCGCTCGGGTTGACGCTGAGCGGCTCTCGCGTCATGTCGCGTTGCCCGTGATCGGCGGGGCCACCTCCTTGAAGCTGTTGCGGCTGTGGCAGCGCGGAATGCCCGAGGGCGCGGCGGCGCCGTTCATGGTCGGGGCTGCCGCGTCTTTTGTCTCGACGCTGGGCGCGACGCCTTTGATCAAGCTGGTCGAGCGCGACCGGCCGCTGTGGCCGTTCGCGGCCTACCGGGTCGTTTTGGGCTCGCTTGCTTTGAAAAAGCTCGCTTCGCGAAGGTAGTTCTCGCAAGTAGCGGGGTTTGGCTGGGCTCCCGGCGGGGCGGGGGGGTCAATTTGGCGCCGTCAAAGCCCCTATTGGTCACATATGGTGACATTTAGGGGCGTTGACGAAGTGCGAGGGCTGGCGGAGCGCCAGCAGGGGCTCGTCACGGCCGCGCAGCTTGCTCGGCTCGGAGTCCACCATCAGATGGTCGGTCGATGGAAGCGCGATGGCTATCTCACGAAGGTGCTCCCGCGCGTCTACGCGGTCGGCCACACAGCACCAAGCCGCGAGGCGGAGCTGTGGGCGGCCGTGCTCTACGCCGGCCCCGGGGCGATGCTCACCGGCGGCACGGAGGCGCATTTCCGCGGGCTGATCGACTACCCGCCGCGTGTGATCGAGGTGAGCACGCCGCGGAAGGTGCGGTCGCTGCGGGGCATCAGGGTGCACGCACGGCGCAAAGACGTCGAGCGGCGGACCCACAACGGCCTCCCCGTCGCGCCGACCGATGTGATGATGCTCGACCTGGCCGCCGCCCACAACGCGAAGGTGCTCAAGCGAGCGCTGCAACAGCTCGACTTCAACGATCTCTATGACCCCCAGGCGCTGCTGGCGGCGACACGCCGGCACGGAGCCCGGGGACGCAAGCGCCTGCGTGAGGCGATCCTGCGGTTCGACCCGCAGCTGAAGTACGCCAACGGCGACCTCGAGATCGATTTCTTCGCGTTCTGCAAGCGCAACAAGCTGCCGCTCCCGAAGCTGAACGCACCGCTGCACGGGGAGCTGGTGGACACCTACTGGGCGGAGGCGGGACTCGTCGTCGAGCTTGACAGCGAGCTTGCGCACCGCAGCCCGGCGCAGCGCGCCGCGGACCGCCGCAAAGACCTCAAGCTGCGCCGCCATGGGCTCACCGTGCACCGCTACGACTGGGCGATGGTGCACGACGACGCCCATGAGCTGGTGGGGGACATCCGCGCCGTGCTCGATCGGCAACAATGACCAAGTGACCGACGCTTACGCCGCAGCGGGAGTCGATACCGAGCAGGCCGACCGGGGAGTGGCCGCGATCGTCGGGGTGCTGAAGACGATCGAGACCGGGCGTGAGTCGCTGACCGTGCCGCTGCCGGGCCACTATGCGAGCGTGATGCGGCTGCCGGGAGCCTTGGCACCGAACGTCGGGATCGCGCTCGCGACAGACAGCGTCGGGTCGAAGGTGATCGTCGCCGAGCAGACCGGGCGCTTCGACACGATCGGGATCGACTGCGTGGCGATGAACGTCAACGACCTGATCTGCGTCGGCGCGGAGCCCTTGGCGCTGCTCGACTACATCGCCGTCGAGGCCGCCGAGCCGGGCCTGCTCGAGGCGATCGGCCGCGGGATCGCCGCGGGCGCGGCCGCTGCCGGCGTCGAGGTTCCCGGCGGCGAGGTCTGCCAGGTGCCCGAGGTGCTGCGCGGCCATCCGTCGCCGTACGGGTTCGACCTCGTCGGATCAGCGTTCGGCGTGGTCGAGCTCGACAAGATCATCGACGGCTCTGACGTGCGCCCCGGTGACGCGATGATCGGCCTGCCCGCTTCCGGCGTTCACTCAAACGGACTGACGCTCGCACGCCGGGCGCTGCTCGATGACGGACAGCTGACACTCGATGCCCGCCCCAATGCACTGGGCGGGCAGAGCGTCGGAGACGTGCTGCTCGAGCCGACCGTGATCTACGTGCGCGCGGTGCTGGCGCTGATCCGCAGTCAGATCGCCGTGCACGGCCTGGCGCACATCACCGGCGGCGGGCTGCTGAACCTGCGCCGGATCGGGGACAACGTCGGCTATGCGATCACCGACCCGCTGCCCTCGCCGCCGGTGTTCGAGCTGATCGCGTCCTGCGGCGGGGTCGCCGCGGCCGAGATGTGGGAGGTCTTCAACATGGGCTGCGGATTCGTCGTGATGGTTCCGGCCGAGCAGGCCGGCGCTGCCGTGGACCTGCTCGCGGGCTTTCATCCGGGAGCGTCGGTGATCGGAGAGATCACCGACGCCGCCGCTGTGGTCGAGCTCCCGGGCCTCGGGATACGCGCCGCCGCCGGAAGTGACAAGCTGAAGCAGTCGTGAGCGTTGCGGTTTCCTAACGTGCCGCTTCCTAAGCTTCTTAGCTGGCAATGAGCAGCCTGCTCGGAATCACCCTAGGCGGCCGATATCGGCTGGAGTCGCGGATCGGTTCCGGTGGTATGTCGACGGTCTATCGCGCCCACGACGAGACCCTGGAGCGGTTCGTGGCGGTCAAGCTGATGAACCGCGAGGTCGCGACCGACTCCGATCAGCTCGAGCGCTTCCGGCGCGAGGCGCGCGCCGTCGCGCGGCTCTCACACCCCAACATCGTGCACGTGATCGACGCGGGCGAGGACGAGGGGCGCCCCTTCATCGTGTTCGAGTACGTCGAGGGCGAGACCCTGAAGCAACGCATCCACCGGCTCGGACGGCTGCCGATCCCGGAGGCCGTCACGTACTCGATCGAGGTCGCGCGGGCGCTCAAGGCCGCGCACTCGCATCGCGTCGTGCACCGGGACGTCAAACCGCAGAACGTGCTGATCGACCACGAGGGCACGGCCAAGGTGACGGACTTCGGAATCGCGCGGACGCTCGAGGAGGAGGGCCTGACGGCTGACGGGCGCGTGCTCGGAACGACTGATTACGTCTCGCCGGAACAGGCGCTCGGCCACTATGTGACCGGCCAATCGGACCTGTACTCGCTGGGCGTGGCGCTCTACGAGATGCTGACGGGCGAGCTCCCGTTCACCGGTGAGACCCAGGTCGTGGTTGCGATGAAGCACGTCCGCGAGACCGTCCCGGACGTGCGGAACGGGCGCCCCGAGGTGTCGCCCGAGCTCGCGACCGTCGTCAAGACGGCCACGTCCAAGAACCTCGCCGAGCGCTACCCGGGCGACGCCGAGATGATCGCCGCGCTGGAGCGGGTGCTGGCGATCGAGGCGGCGCGGGCCGACACCGGCGGCGCGGACACCGTCGCGGCGGACAGCCAGCCGACCGCCGAGGTGAGCCGGATCGGGGCCGCGAACGGCCATGCGGCCGGCGCCGAGAGCCGCGCTGCCGGCGCCACGAGCGGCGACGCCACCAAGGTGCTGCCGCCGGCGCCGGACGAGGCCGGCAAGGCCCGCAAGGCCGGCAGCAAGGCCGGCAAGACCTACGCGGCCCGCCAGGCTCGCAACCCGGTCGACGACGGCCCCCCGGCGGCCGATGCGGACGCCCCCGAGACCCGCACGCGCATTCCGTTCAAGCCGGGCCGGAACCGCACGACCGCGGCGCTCGCGGCGGCCGCCGCCGTGGCGGTGGCTGCGGTGGCGCTCGTGCTGGCGCTCCAGGGCGGCGGCCACCCGGCCCGCGACGCCCGGATCGTGAACCCCGCGTCGCTGAAGCCGCTGGCGCTCTGTTCGGGCCCGGCCTGCGTGAACGCGTACAACCCCGACGGCGTCGGCGGCACTGCCCAGGACAACAGTCAGGCGCCGCTTGCGGTCGACGGCAATCCCGGCACCGCGTGGACGACGCAGACGTATTACGACCACACGCTCAACAAGCCCGGGGTTGGGATCTACGTGTCCACCGCCCAGGAAACACGCGCTGTCAGGATGACGGTCGACACGATCACCCCCGGCTGGGCGGGGACGATCTACGCGACCGACTCGACGCCCGACCCGAACCCCGGCGGGATGACCGACAGCCACTGGGTGAAGGTCGGTAGCGCCAGCAACGTCCACTCCTCCGAGCAATTCGCGCTGAACCTCGGTGGCCACAGCTACCGGCACTACCTGGTCTGGATCACGGCACTGCCCGCCACCGACAACTACGTGTCGGTGAACGAGATCAAGCTGTACCGCTGAGCGGACCGAGCAGCCTGAGCGGACCGAGCAGCCTGAGCGGACCCCCGCAGCCGAGCGCCGCTCAGAACGTGTACGCCCGCTCGCGCTCGTACCGCTCGATTGCTAACCCCACCAGCCGGTCGAGCAACTCCGGATACGGGGTTCCGGAGGCGGCCCAGAGCGCCACGTAGACGCTGGTCTCGGTGAAGCCCGGCATCGTGTTGAGCTCGTTGACGAGCACCGTCTCGCCGTCGACGAAGAAGTCGGCGCGGGCAAGACCAGCGCACCCGGCGCGCTGGAAGGCCTCGACCGCGAGCGTCTGCACCCGCTCGCGCACCTCCGGTGGCACCCGCGCAGGCACGACGAGCTCCATGCCGCCAGGGGTGTACTTGGCCTCGTAGTCGTACCAGCCCGCCTCGCCGGAGGCGAGCAGGATCTCGCCGGGGACGGAGGCGATCGGGTCCTCGTTGCCGAGCACGGCGCACTCGACCTCGATTCCGGTCGCGGCAGCCTCGACGATCACGAGCGGGTCGTGGCTGAAGGCTGCCTCCAGCGCGGGGCGCAGCTGCTCGCCGGCCAGCACACGGTCGATGCCGACCGAGGAGCCGAGCCGTGCCGGCTTCACGAACACGGGCAGTCCGAGGTCACCCAGCGACCGCAGCACGTCTGAGGAGTCGGCGCTCCAGTCACGCGCGGTGACGGCGCGGTGAGCGACCTGGGGGACGCCGGCGCGCGCCATCAGCTCCTTGAAGACGACCTTGTCCATGCAGACAGCACTGGCCAGGACGCCGGCGCCCACATAGGGGACGTCGAGCAGCTCGAGCAGTCCCTGGACGGTTCCGTCCTCGCCGAACGGCCCGTGCAGGACGGGGAACACGACATCGACGCCGAGCAGTCCGCGGCCGGGCGTGAGCGCCAGCTCGCTTGCGGGGGCGGCGGGGGCGGCGGGGGCGGCGGGGAAGTCGGGGGCGACCGGCGCGGCGGGGAAGTCGGGGGCGGCGGGCGCGGCGGGGAAGTCGGGGACGGCAACACGCCACACGCCGTCGCGCCCGATCTCCACCGGGACGACCTCATGCCCGCCCGAGCGCAGCCCGTTCGCGACCGACGCAGCCGAAGCGAGCGAGACCTCGTGCTCCGAGGACCGGCCGCCGCCGAGCACCGCGACCCGACGCGGGCCGCTCGAGTCGCCGCGTCCGAGGCTCAAGTCGTCAGGGCTCAAGTCGTCGTGGCCGGGGCTGGAGTGGAGGTCGCCGCCGGTGGCGTGGTCGTCGCCGGCGGGGTGGTCGTCGCCGGCGGCGGCGTGGTCGCGGGCGGCGTGGTCGTCGTCTGGGTCACGGTCTGCGCCGGCGCCGTCACCGTGGTGGTGGTCACGCCCGCCCCACCGGAGTTCCGGCGACCCGGGTGGTGGGTGACGCCGGCGCCCGTGTGCGTGGCGCCGGTGGCCGTGTGCGTTGCGCCGGTGCCCGTGTGGGTGCCCCCGGGCGCCGCGATGCCGACCGTGATCGTGATCGAGGTGCCCAGCTTGACCGTCATGTTGGAGGTCGGGAACTGGCTGACGACCAGCCCGACGTTGGTCGGGTTGTTGACCGTCTCCTGCACCGTGTTGACGTTGAGGCCGAGCCCGTTCAGCGTCGCGGTGGCCGCCTGCGGCCGCTCACCGACGACGCGCGGGACCCTGACCGTGGTCGGTGCCTGCGCGACCGTGAGCGTCACGGTGCCGTTCCTGGGGACCGGGTTGCCCGGCGTCGGGCTCTGGCTCAGCACCGTCCCGGGGGTGGCGGTCGTCGTGGTCTGCAGGATCTTGGTGATGTTGAACTGGGCCAGCGCAGCCTCGGCGTCGGCGATGGTGTCGCCGACGACGTTGGGGACGGGCATCCCGGAGCTGATGTAGAGGATCACCGCGGTCCCGCGGGCGATGCTCGTGCCGCCGGCCGGATCGGTGCGCGTCGCCTCACCCTGCGGGACGGTGCTGGAGATCTCGGTCAGCGTGCGTGAGACCGTCAGGCCCGCCTGCTTGAGCTGTGCCTTCGCCTGTGCCTCGTTGAGCTGCGCGATCGTCGGCACGGTCGTGTTGCCCGGGCCGGTGGACACGGTCAGCTGCACGGTCGCGCCCCTGTTCGCGCGCGACTCACCCAGCGGGCTCTGGTAGATGACGATGTTGTTGGGATGATTGGAGGGCTCGTAGATCGGGTTGACCAGGAACCCGGCAGACACCACCCGGTTCTGCGCCTGGGAGATCGGCAGGCCCACCACGGTCGGCACCGACGCCTTCTGCGGGCGTGTGAGCAGGTACGCGGCCACGCCCCCACCGATCAGCAGCAGCGCGATCAGGCCCGCGAGCCACGGCCAGATCGGCTTCTTGCCCTTGTCCTTGCCGTCATCGTCGTCACCTGAGCCGTCGAGCCGGTCGCCGTTGAAGGCCAGGCCCGCCGCACCGCCGTAGGCGGCGGCCTCGGTCGCGGCCGGGGCCAGACTCGTCCGGGTGTAGTCCCCGACCGGGACCAGCGCTCCGCCCGCGAGCGCGCGCATGCTGGCGGTGACCTCGCCGGCGGGCGTCGCCAGCGCCTCGCGCACCTGCTCGAGCGCCAGGATGAACTGGTCGGCGTCGGCCGGACGATCGGCCGGGTTCTTGTTGAGCGCCCACAGCACCACCTGTTCGAGCGCCGAGGGGATCGCCGGGTTGTAGTGGCTCGGCGGCACCGGGGCCTCGGAGACGTGCTTCAGGGCGATCGTGACCGGCGATTCACCGTCGAACGGGACCCGGCCGGTCAGCATCTCATACAGAACGATCGCGATCGAGTAGAGGTCGGACGGGGCGCTGACCGCGTGGCCCTGGGCCTGCTCGGGCGACAGGTACTGGGCGGTGCCCATGATCGAGCCGGTCTCGGTCATGTCGGAGGCGCCCGCGCGCGCGATCCCGAAGTCGGTCACCTTGACGTGATCGTTGTCGTCGACGATCACGTTGTGAGGCTTGAGATCGCGGTGGATCACGCCGCGCCGGTGGGCGAAGCGCGCCGCCTTCAGCATCTGGATCGTGATGTCGATCGCGCGGCTCGTCTCCAGCGGCGCGTCCTCGCGGATCAGGCGCTTCAGGGTGCGTCCCTGGAGGTACTCCATCGCGATGTAATAGGTGTCGTCGAAGCTGCCGCGGTCGAACACGCTGACGACGTTGGGGTGCTGCAGCGAGGCGGCCGCCTTGGCCTCGCGCCGGAAGCGCTCGACGAACCCGGGATCCTCCGCGAACCGTCGGTGCAGCAGCTTCAGGGCGACCTCACGATCGAGTTGCTCGTCCTGCGCCAGGTAGACGTCGGCCATCCCACCGGCCCCCAACCGGTGCAGCAGCTTGTACCTCCCGTCGATCAGTGTCCCGCCTTCAAACTCGCTCATTGATGATCATCCGTGCTCATTGATGCTCAGCCACCAGAGTCTTTATCACTTGTGCCGCGATCGGGGCTGCGTACACGCCGCCGTACCCGTTTGGGATGTCGGAGAGCTCGACCGCAACCGCGACCGTGGGGTTCGGGACCGGCCCGAAGCCGATGAACCACGCGTCGTCGAGCGGCTGGCCGCCCTTGGTACCGCCCGTCGACGCGGTGCCGGTCTTTCCTGCAACAGACACGCCTTGAAGATTCGCGGCCGTGCCCGTTCCCTCCTCCACGACGCTGCGCATCATCGTCGTGAGCTCGGCGGAGGTGGAGGGCTTCATCACCTGGTCGTATTCCTGCGGACCGATCCGCTCGACCACCTGTCCGTCGTTGTTGACGACCCGGGTGGTCAGGCGCGGCTGCATCAGCTTGCCGCCGTTCGCGATCGCCGAGGCGACCATCGCCATCTGCATCGGTGTGACGAGCATGCCCGCCTGGCCGATCGAGGCGCGACCGAGGTCGACGTCGGCGTTCGAGAGCGGCACGAGCCTGCCCTGGGACCAGTAACCGCTGGGACTCATCTGCCTCGCGGGGAAGTCAAGCGGGGGCACCGAATAGAACCCGAAGCGCCGCATGTAGGTCTGCATCACCGCGCCGCCGACGTCCTGGCCGACCTGTGCGAACACCGTGTTGATCGAGTTCGTCAAAGCAAACGTGAGCGTCACGTCCCCGTAGCTGGAGCCGAGGTCGTTCTCGAGCGGCGTGCCCGAGACGGTGATCGGCGAGCGCCCGTTGATGATCGAATCGGGCGCGTACTTGCCGCTGTCGAGCGCCGCCGTCGCGGTCACCGTCTTGAAGGTCGAGCCGGGCGGATAGCCGCCCTGCAGGGCGCCGATGAACTGGCTGCACCCCGGGGCCTTGCAGGCGCTGGGGTGATTGTTGTCAAAGCCGGGACTCGAGTACAGGACCTTGACGGCGCCGGTGCTCGGCGTCAAAGCCACCACCGAGCCGGAGGTCGCGCCCGTCGAGGCGATCGTGCTGTCGAGCAGTGACCGCGCGAGCGTCTGCGCCGGCGGATCGAGCGTCGTCTGGACATCGTCACCGACGGTCGGGGTCCCGTTGAAGGAGCCGAACACGCTGGTGAAGGCGTTCTGCAGGCCCCTGAGCTCGTCGTTGCGCGAGGACTCCAGACCGGCGGCCCCCACGGTCGACGGGAAGAAGTAGCCGACCGGCTGCGAGAACAGCGGGCCGGTCGGATAGGTCCGCGACCAGGTGCCGCCGGTCGCCTTGACCGACCTCGCCAGCACATCGCCGTTGTCAGCCTGGATCTGCCCGCGCTGCACCTTCAGCGAGGCGTAGTACTGCAGGTTGTTGAGCCTGTTGTTGTTGAGCGCCGTGGCGCTGAACACCGTCCAGCGCGAGGTCCAGACGATCAGGACCGTGAACAGCACGATCACGACCGCGAACAGGCGCACGATCGAGTTGTTCATGACGTGTACACCGGCCTGCGGGCCCGGTCGGAGATCAGCAGCAGCAGCGCCACGAGGATGAAGTTGGCGAGGATCGAGGAGCCGCCGTAGGAGACGAACGGCAGCGGCACTCCGGTCAGCGGGATCACGCGCGTGACCCCGCCGACGATCACGAACACCTGCAGCGCCACCACCGCAGAGAGCCCCACGGCCAGCAGCTTGGAGAACGAGTCGCGCGCGAGCACCGCGGTCTTGAAGCCACGCGCACAGAAGATCATGTAGGTGATCAGCAGGCCGGCGGCCCCGAACAGGCCGAGCTCCCATGTGATCACCGAGAAGATCATGTCGGTGTTCGGCACCGGGATGAAATAGGCGGTGGTGCCGGGGATCGTCAGCATCGACTGGCCGAACCCCTGGCCGAACAGCCCGCCGGCGGCCATTCCGAACTGCGCGTTGGCCAGCTGGTAGGAGCTGTTATAGGCCGCGTGATAGAGCGTCGGGTCGAACGGGTGCAGCCAGGCCTGGACGCGCGCGTCGATGTGGGAGATGTGCGTGGCGAGGTACCAGGCGCCACCGGCAAACAGGAGCATCCCGATCACGACGAAGGAGATGCGGTCGGTGGCGACGTACAGGATCGCAAGCAGCGCCCCGTAGAACATCAGCGACGAGCCGATGTCGTGCAGGACGATCAGCGCGAGCATCGCCGCGCCCCACAGCAGCAGCAGCGGCCCGAGGTGCTTGAGCGGCGGCACCTCGTAGCCGAAGATCCTGCGTCCCGACGCGAGCGCCTGCCGGTGGTCGCGCAGGTAGGAGGCGAGGAAGATCACGAGGCCGACCTTTCCGAACTCGATCGGCTGGAACGTGATCCCGGGCAGATGCACCGCCAGGTATGCGCCGTTCACCTGCTGGCCGATGTGCGGGATCTTCGGCAGCAGCAGCATCGCCAGCGAGCCGATCATGATCAGGTAGCGGTATTTCTCGAGCTTGCGGTAGTCCCGGAAGAGGATCACGGTGCCGACGAACAGCACCAGGCCGAGCACGAACCATTGCGCCTGCAGCCGCGCCAGCCTCGCGCCGTCGATGCGGTAGACCATCACCAGCCCGAAGCAGGCGAGCACCGCGACGAGGGGGAAGATGTACGGGTCCGCGTACGGCAGTGTCCAGCGGATGAAGACGTGCCCGGCGAGGCACAGCCCGAGGAACACCGCCCCGATCACCAGCGAGACCGATGAGAGCTTGCCCGACTGCTGGATGAAGACCGCCGCGAACCCCGCGCAGAGCAGCAGTGAGGCGGGGATCAAGCCGAGCAGTTCGCGGTTGCGCGCCGTCATTTGCTGACGATCCTGCCGAGCTCGAGGTCGTTGACCAGCCGGATCGCGTCGGACTGGTCGCGCATCGCGTGGTTCAGCAGCGTGCGGCGCCGGTCGGCCGGGATCGTCGCGGCCGGCACGCCAGACACGTAGTAGGTCTCATACAGCGGGATCCCGAACGGCAGCACGTACGGGAAGCCGCGGAAGACGACGACCGTCCCCTGGCCGTTGGTGCCGAGGAAGTACAGCTGGCGGCTCGCGATGTAACCGCCGCCGCCGATCAGCAGCGCGACGACCAGCACCGCCGTGAGCCCTGCGACCGTCTTGCCGAGCGCACCGAAGTGGCGCTCCTTCTTGGCCGGCTGAACGAACCCCGCCGGCAGGTGCGGTCGCAGGCCCTGGCGCCGGGCCAGGCGGGCTCGCTTTGCCGGCTGGGGCGGACGGGCGGGATCGGGCCCGCCCCGAGCATCCTCGTAGGCCGACGACGAGACCACGCCGCTCGTGATCGTGGTCGGCTGATCGCGCCCGTCCAGATCGCCGTCGACGCCGTCGACCCCGTCGGGCACCTGGTCCACACGGAACAGGACGACCGTGATGTTGTCGCGCCCGCCCGCCTCGTTGGCCTCGGCGACGAGGCGGTCGCCGGCGAGGTCCAGGCGGCTGGCGGCGTCCGGGCCGTCCTCCTGGGCGAGCGACTCGGTCAGCACCTGCCTGATCCGGGTCTCGGGGAGCATGTCTGAGAGGCCGTCGCTGCACAGCAGCACCACGTCGCCGGGGCGCAGCGGATAGGTCCAGGTGTCGATCTCGACGATCGGCTCGACCCCGAGCGCGCGCGTGATCACCGACCGCTGCGGATGCTCGAAGGCCTCCTCCTCGGTGAGCTTGCCGCCGCGCACGAGCTCCTCGACGAGCGAGTGGTCCTCGGTCAGGCGCGAGAGCTCACCGTCGCGCAGCAGATATGCGCGGCTGTCGCCGACGTGCGCGATCGCGACCGCGTCCTTTTCGATGAACGCGGCCGTGACGGTCGTGCCCATGCCGGCGTTCTCGGCCTCGTTCTGGGAGCGGTCGTGGATCTCGCGGTTGGCGCGCTGAACGACTACCGCGAGCCGCTCCTCGGGAGTGCCGCCGTCCGGCAGCCCCTCGGCGAAGGCGTCGACGACGATCTGCGAGGCGACCTCGCCCGACTGGGCGCCGCCCATGCCGTCGGCGAGCACGAACACGGGCGGATCCGCGTAGCTGGAGTCCTCATTCCCCCGACGCTGGCGTCCCGTGTCCGTGCGGACAGTCGTTTCTGCGGCTCGAAGCATCAGCGATTGGTCACTCGTCTACTGAAAATAGGTGAACTCGGAGTCGCCGATCCGGATCCGGTCGCCGTCGTGGAGCGGCTGCGGCCCGCCCAGCAGCTCGTCGTTGAGGTAGGTCCCGTTCGTGGAGCCGAGGTCCTCCACCACGAGCGTACGTCCCTGCCGTGTGATCTTGGCGTGTCGCGTGGACGCGAACGGGTCGCCGAGCCGGATCTCGACGTCGCCGCGGCCCAGCGTAACCGGGTCCATGAGGTCGTAGGCGACGCCCGACTCATGCCCGTCGGCGTGCTCGACGACCAGCCGCGGCTCGAAATCCTGCTCGAGCGCGGCCAGCGGATCGACGCTCTGGTGGATGCTGGTCTCGTCGCTGGTGACGACGCCACCGGCCCGCCGGCCACCGCCCGGTCCGCGCCGCATGTCGAACAGCGTGCTCATCGCGACCCACACGAGGAACAGGTAAAGGACGATCAGGAAGCCGAATTTGAGTCCGACGGAGACTGGCTGGAGCAATGTTCTGTGGTCGGGTCGGGTTACTCGAGCTCGAAGGTCAGCACCGAGGAGCCGACCTCGATCTCGTCGCCGGGGCGGACGACCTCAGGAGTGTGCACCGTGCGCCCGTTCAGACGCGTGCCGTTGGTGGAGTCCAGGTCCGAGAGCACCCAGCCGCCGCCGCGCGGGCGCAGCTCGGCGTGGCGGCGGGAGACGTTGGCGTCCTCGACGACGATGTCGGACTCGCGACTGCGGCCCAGCACGGCCCCGCGCGCGTCCACGACCAGGCGCCGGCCGCCGTAGACCAGCACCGCCCGCTGCTGGCGCACGACCGCGGGCTGCTCGAGCGGCTCCGCGAGACGCTGGGCACTCGAGAAGACCATCGTGCGGCCGGCCGCGGGCTCGGGCTCAGGGCTCCGCTCGGGCGCGCGTGCCGGGATCTCCTGCTCCTCCGGCTGCACCACCGAGGTCTCGATCCCGAACTCGCCGAGACCGAGCCGGGAATCGGTCTCGAACGTGATCACCGGCCGCGACAGCAGCGCGAAGCGCTCACGGCGGGCGTGCTCGAGCAGGTAGCCGCCGAGCTCGTCCGCGAGCGCGTCCTCATACGTGCTGAAGCGCTCGCGGTCACGCCGCGAGAGGTAAACCCGATACTCGTTGGGGACGTAGGTGCGCGAGAGCGTGCTGTATTGGTGCTCCTCCATCTCGCGCGCGAGCTTGCGTGCGATCTCGACGGGGCGCACCTCGGACCGGAAGACACGACTGAACGTGCCTTCCACGACGCTGGCGATCTTGCTTTCGAGGGTCTTCAGAACGGGCATTTGGCTTGGCCTTCCAACCACTCATGCTACGCAACGTCTCCATGTATACCCGCTGAGATGCGGGTTTCATGAAGGATCGTTAATAGGGGCCGCCAGCCCACGACGAGCGTCCCGACCAGCGCCCCGGCCACGGCGCCGCGCAGCGACAGCGCCCCGACCGCCTCGACGGCCATCACCACGGCCGCCGACCAGACGGCGCACAGCACCAGATCGAGCATCGGATGGCGGCGCGCCCGCAGCAGCGGCGCCACCGCGCAGGCCGCCGCCCAGACGCCGACCGCGGCCACGCCGCGCCAGTGCGGGGGCGGCAGCTTCGCCGGCAGCCAGTAGAGATCATGGTGCGCGAGCTTGGCGACGCCGACGAGCACGCAGAACCCGGCGGCGCCGGTCAGCGCCCGCCGCAACCAGCCGCCGCCCAGCTCGGCGACGACCGCCGGAAACGCACCCGCCAGGCCGACCGCCCCGAGCGCCACCGTCGTCGCCAGAGACCCCACGAACGGAAGCAGCAGCGCCACGATCGCCACCGCCAGCCCCGCGACCGCCGGCGGCAGCGGCGCGGGGTGCCAGAGATGCGTGACGAGCCAGGCGGCTCCCAGGCCCGCGCCGAGGCTGTTGGCGGCGCGAGGGACCCAGTGAAAGCCTGTGGCGGTGCTGCTGGCTAGCGGGCCAGCAGCACCGGAGAGACGCTTCTCGGGCTCGTCCCACTCCGGGCCGGGCTCGTCCCTGACGAGCGTGGGGTTCTCGACGCGGTCGCCCCAGGCGCCGACGACGCCGGGCGTGTCGTCGGCCAGCTCGAGCGACTGGGCGAGCGTCGCCCGCAGGTCCGTGAGGCTGCCGCGCTCGTGCGGGCGGGGCTGCAGCGCCCGGTCGATGCCGGCGGCGAGGTGGCGGTCCAGGTCGCGGCGCTGGCGGCGCAACGGCGGCACGAAGGTGCGGCGGGAGCGGCGGGTGCTCTGCGCCTGGGGGTTGACGCCGGTCAGCGCCTCGTAGAGCACGAGCGCGAGTGAGTAGAGGTCGGCCTCGGGCCCGGCGTCGCGGCCATCGGCCTGCTCGGGCGCCATGTATGCGAGCGTGCCGATCACGTCGCCGGTGCGCGTGAGCGTGGCGCCGCCGGCGATGTGCGCGACGCCGAAGTCGGTCAGCTTCGCGCGCTCGCTCGGCTGGCTGCGGGTGGGCACGAGCACGTTGCTCGGCTTGAGGTCACGGTGGATGACGCCCTGTGCGTGGGCGTGGGCGAGTGCGTCGCAGAGGCAGACGCCGACCTCGAGGATCTCGCGGTCCGAGAGCTTGCCCTGCCCCAGCAGCGCTTCGAGCG
>WQWK01000010.1 GCA_009785395.1 Conexibacteraceae bacterium | reverse complement strand
CGGATGTGGGGCCCGCGGCGAGCGTCCCGCCAAGCTGGGTCGCACGCTCGCGCATGCCCCGCAGCCCGTAGCCGCCGCCCGTGGCCGCCAGGCCGGAGCCGGCGACCGGCGCGGCCGCACGATTTTCGACGGTCACGTCGACACCCTCCTGCGCATCGGCGTTCACCACGACCCGCACCTCCGCGTCCGGTGCATGCTTGCGCACGTTGGTGAGCGCCTCCTGGACCACACGCACGACAGTCTCCCCCACCTGGCCGGCCAGCAGCGTCTCGTCGCCCGTCAGCTTCACCTGCGCCGGAGCCTCGTACTGTTTCACGAGCGCGGCGATCGCCTCCGGCGGTGGCACGACCGGGTCGCCGCGCAGCGCGCCGACGGCACGGCGCGTCTCCTGCAGCCCCTCACGCGCGAGCGCCCGCGCGCGCTGCACCCGTTCGCGGATCGCGTCGGTCTCCGCGCCCTGCGCCAGCAGCGCGTCGGTCGCCTCGAGCTGGATCGTCAGGCCGGCGAGCGAATGCGCGAGCAGGTCGTGGATATCGCGTGCGATCCGCGCGGACTCTTCGAGTCGCGCGGATCGCACCTGCTCCTCGTGGGCCATCTGGGTCTGCGCCAGCAGCAGCTCCGCCTGGTCGGCCCGCAGGTTCAGCTGGCGGAGGTTCGTACCTCCCAACGCGACCGCTGCGAACCCGAGCGTGTAGGCGAGCACGCCGACCGCGCTGTGGTTGTAGATGATCCCGCCCGTAGCGATCGTTGCGCCGCTGACCACCGCGACGCCGAGTCCCTGCAGAAGCCCTGCGCGCACCCCCGCGACCATCGCCGCGACGAAAGTGAAGGCGCTCGCGGCGCTGCTCGGGGAAGCGGCCGTCAGCGCCGCGCCGGCGATCGCGATCACATACACGTCGGCGGTCATCGCGTGCTCGCCGGCGGACCACAGCGTCCAGACGAGCCAGGCCGCGACCGCGATGACCAACAGGATCAGCACAACGAGCCCGCGCCCGCCAAAGGCGGGCGCGGGGTTCGACTTGACCACGCTCCAGCTGACCAGGGCACCGCCCAGGAGCCGGATCAGCGTCGCAACACGGGGGTTGAGCGCGTTCAGGAGGAGCATCAACGGTGGACCTTACGGCCTGCCGGAGCGTTTCGGCTCACGCCACCGCCGGCAGCGTCTTGCCCTCGATCGCGCCCCAGCGCAGCGCCATCGCCACTGTGCGGCCGCAGATCTCGAACACCGCCATCGCCAGCAGCGCGACGGTCCAGGCCTCGGCGCTCGTGATCTGGTGGGCGGCGCTGAAGCTCCCGATCACGCTGGCGCCACCGTGGCTGGTCCAGAACGCGAACGCGAACCGCGAGCCCATGCCGAGCACCCAGAGGATGCCGGAGAGCCAGCCGGCGCGGAAGCCGGTCGTGCCATCGGCGCGGCGGTTCATGATCACGGTCATGCCGCTCGCGATGCCGATGATGCCGCCGACCGTGGCGAGCACGCCGGCGAGGAGAAGGTCGTTGCCCCCCGTGGGGATGCCGTGGAGATATGAGGCAACGGCGATGCCGAGGATGATCAGCGGACGCACCAGCTGCTTGGTTGTGAGAGTCCGCTCCTTGATCTGAAGGAGAACCATCAGGACCAGGGCGGAATCGATGAGATAAGTGGATGTGCTCATGCAAGGATCATCGATCAGCACTGGCATTCGCACATCGGCGCAGGAGTTGATCCGGGGGGTTGATCCTGCTCAACCTGCGGGTGGAGATGGCGGGGCCAGGCAGGGTGAGGGGAAGGAAACCCACCACCACGGTGGGTTTCCTTCCCCTCACCTCAGCAGAGCCACGGGGTCAGCCGGCGATCAGCGAAACGCCCGTCATCTCGGCGGGTTGCTCGTACCCGAGCAGCTGCAGGATCGTCGGCGCGACGTCCGCCAGCACACCGCCCGCGCGCAGCGTCAGCCCCGGCGCCGTCACGATCACGGGGACCGGGTTCAGCGAGTGCGCGGTGTTGGGGCTGCCGTCGGGCTCCAGCATGTGGTCGGAGTTTCCGTGGTCGGCCGTGATCAGCAGCACCCCGCCCGTTTCCTGGACGGCCCGCACGACCTCACCCAGGCAGCTATCGACGGTCTCAACCGCCTGCACCGCAGCCGGGATCACGCCCGTGTGCCCGACCATGTCGGCGTTGGCGAAGTTGATGATCCCGAAGGTCGGCGCGTCCTCCTTCCAGGCCGCAACGAAGGCGGCCGCGGCCTCGGGCGCGCTCATCTCGGGCTTGTAGTCGTAGGTGGGCACGTCTCGCGGGGAGGGCACCAGCTCGCGCCGCTCGCCCAATTCCGGCGTCTCCTCGCCGCCCGCGAAGAAATAGGTGACATGGGGGTACTTCTCGGTTTCGGCGACGTGCAGCTGCCGTCCGCCGTGGGCGGCGATCACCTGCGGCAGCGTGACCTCGGGGCGCGCCGGCGGGAACGCGACCGGAAAGCTCCAGTCCTCCTCGTACTCGGTCATCGTCGCGTACCGCTCGGCGACCGGCGCGCCGGTGCGGTCGATCTCGGTGAACGCCGCATCGGCCAGCGCGAGCGTGATCTCGCGCATGCGGTCGGGCCGGAAGTTGAAGGCGACGACACTGTCGCCTGGACGGATGCGCGCCTCCCCACCGACCGTCACCGGCGTGACGAACTCGTCGGTCTCGCCGCGCTCGTAAGCATCGCGCACAGCCTGCGCGGCCGTATCGGCGTGATGCGCGGCGCTTCCGTGGACCAGCAGGTCGTAGGCCAGCTGAACGCGGTCCCAGCGCCGGTCGCGGTCCATCGCGTAGTAGCGGCCGATGACGCTGCCGACGCGGCCGACGCCTGCCTCGGCCGTCCAGCGCTCGACCTGCTCGAGGAAGCCGGCGCCCGAGTGCGGCAGCGTGTCGCGACCGTCGGTGAAGGCATGGATCACGAGGTCCTCGACACCGAGCTCCCTGGCGAGCTCGATCAGTGCACCCAGATGCTCGATGCTGGAGTGCACGCCGCCGTCGGAGACGAGCCCGATCAGGTGCACGCGCCCCCCTGCGGGGATGTCCGTGAAGGCCGCTCGCAGAACAGCGTTGGCCGCGAGTTCGCCATCGGCAACAGCCTTGTCGATCCGGGTGAGGTCCTGCATGATCACCGCGCCCGCACCGAGGTTCATGTGGCCGACCTCGGAGTTGCCCATCTGACCGTCGGGCAGCCCCACCGCCAGGCCGCAGGCGGTCAGCGTCGTGTGCGGGTGGCGGGCCCATAGCTCGTCGAAGACCGGGGTCCGGGCGAGCGAGATCGCGTTGCCGGGCCCAGCCGGCGCGAGTCCCCAGCCGTCGAGGACGACCAGCACGCACGATGCTGCCGGGGGCCCAGCGGGGCCACCCGGCAGCGGCTCCACACTCGTCTCCGTTTCGGGCACATCAACCGTTTCGAGCGTGTCGACCGCAGGCATCAGGCAGCCGCCGCGACGATCTGGGCGAAGGCGGCCGCGTCGAGGCTGGCGCCGCCGACCAGCGCGCCGTCGACGTCCGGCAGCGCCAGCACGGTGCTAGCGTTCTCCGGGTTCACGCTGCCGCCATAGAGGATGCGGGCGCTCTGCGCCTGCTCCGGGACGCGGTCGGCGATCAGCAGGCGGATGAAGGCCGCCGCCTCCTGTACCTGTTCAGGCTCTGCCACCCTGCCGGTACCGATCGCCCAGATCGGCTCATACGCGACCGTGACGCTCGCGAGCTGCTCGCTGGCGACCTTCGCGAGGCCCTCCTGGATCTGGTGGCGCAGCGTGCGCTCGGTGTCACCGGCCTCGCGCTCAGCCTCGGTCTCGCCGACGCACAGGATCGGTACGAGGCCCGCCTCGAGCGCGGCTGGGACCTTCAGCGCCAGTGCCTTGTCGGTCTCGGCGAAGAGCCGGCGGCGCTCGGAGTGCCCGAGGATCACGCCGTGCACATCGAGCTCGCTGAGCATCGGTGCCGAGACCTCTCCCGTGTAGGCGCCATCGGGCGCCTGGTGCATCGTCTGGGCGAACACCTGCACGCGCGACCCGCGCGTCGAGTCGACCATCGGCGTCAGCGCCGTGAACGGCGGACAGATCGCGACGTCGACCCCGTCCGCCGTCGACACCCGCGGCAACAGCGCCTGAATGAACTCCTCGGCCTCCGCGACCGTCTTGTTCATCTTCCAGTTGCCGGCTATCAGCGGCGTCCTACCAGGCAATGCGTGCCTCCATGCTCAGGTCCCCAGTGTCGTGGATCGTAAATTCGCGAGCAGATTCGGGAGTGGATGGGCGTGGCTGGCGGGCGACGGTGACACAAGACGTACTGGTGGTACGGCGGTGTCGCCGCCGCCCGCCAGGCGCGGCCAGACGCCGCGAAGCTGCCGTCGAATCTCGATTCATGGCACTAAGCGAGGACTTCCACTCCGGGCAGCTGCCTGCCCTCGATCAACTCCAGCGCCGCGCCTCCACCCGTCGAGACGTGCGTCATCTGCTCAGCGAAGCCGAACTGCGCCACCGCGGCCGCGGAGTCGCCGCCGCCGACGACCGTGACCCCCGGCGCCGTCGCCATCGCCGCCGCCACAGCCTTCGTGCCCGCGGCGAACGGCGGGAGTTCGAACGCGCCCATCGGGCCGTTCCAGAAGACCGTGCCGGCGGCTGCGATCCGGCCGGCGTAATCGGCCACGGTGCGCGGGCCGATGTCAAGGCCCATACGGCCGTCCGGCACATCCACCCCGTCGACCGGCTCCGGCGCGGCGTCGGCGCCGAAGTGGTCGGCGGCGACCAGGTCGACGGGCAGGACCAGCTTGCCGTGAGCGTCGGCGGCCAACAGCGCGCGTGCGTGCTCGACGTCGTCAGCCGCACACAGCGAGTCGCCCACCGCATGGCCCTGTGCCGCGAGGAACGGGAACATCATCGCCCCGCCGATCAGGATCGCGTCGGCGACCTCCAGGAAGCGCTCGATCACCTTGATCTTGTCGCTGACCTTGGCGCCGCCCAGGATCGCCACGAGTGGCCGCGCCGGAGCCTCGGTCAGCTTGCTCAGCGTGCGCACCTCGCGATCGAGCAGCAGCCCCGCGGCGCGCTCGGGCAGCAACTCCGCGGCACCGACCGTCGAGGCGTGTGCGCGGTGTGCCGCGCCGAAGGCATCATCGACATAGACGTCCGCCAGCGCCGCCAGCGCCGCCGCCAGCTGCGCGTCGTTCTTGGTCTCCCCCGGCTCGTAGCGGACGTTCTCGAGCAGCAGGACCTCCTCGGGCTGAAGTCCTTCGGCGAGCTCCGTCACCTCGTCGCCGATGACCGCGGGCGCCATCTTCACCGGAGCCGAGAGCAGCTCGCTCAGCCGTTTCGCCACCGGTTTCAGCGAGAGCTTCGCGTCGCGGTCCTTGGGCCGGCCCAGGTGCGAGACGAGCACCAGCGCGGCCCCGCGCTCGCGCAGTTCACGCAGGGTGGGAAGCGTCCCGCGGATGCGCGTGTCGTCAGTGATGTTGGCGTCGCCGTCCAGCGGAACGTTGAAGTCGACGCGCACGAGTGCGCGCCTGCCCTCCAGATCGCCGAGGTCGGCCAGAGTCTTCATCTTGGCTTGGCTCCTGTTGGTCCCTCGTCAACCGGCCCTAGAGCTTCTGGACGAGGTCGACGACCCGGCTGGAATAGCCCCACTCGTTGTCGTACCAGGCGACCACCTTCACGAGCGTGCCGTCGAGCACCGAGGTCAGCTCGGAGTCGAATGTCGCCGAAGCTGGACTCTTGACGATGTCCGAGGACACGATCGGATCCTCGGTGTAAACGAGATAGTCCTTCATCGGCCCATCCTCCGCAGCGGCCTTCATGGCAGCGTTGATCTCGTCCCTGTTGGTCTCGCGTTCGACCTCGACGGTCAGGTCGACGACGCTCCCGGTCGGGACGGGCGCGCGCACGGCGAACCCGTGCAGCTTGCCGTTGAGCTCGGGGATCACGAGCCCGATCGCCTTGGCCGCTCCCGTCGTCGCGGGGATCAGGTTCACGGCCGCAGCGCGTGCGCGGCGCAGGTCCCGGTGTGGCATGTCCTGCAGCCGCTGGTCGGCGGTGTAGGCGTGGATCGTCGTCATCAGGCCGTGTCTGATGCCGACGGTGTCCTGCAGAACCTTGGCGACCGGCGCGAGGCAGTTGGTCGTGCAGGACGCATTGGAGATCACGCTGTGGGCGCCGGCGTCGTAGACCTCGTCGAAGTTCACGCCGAGCACGACAGTCGCGTCGGGACCGGTGGCGGGAGCCGAGATCACCACCTTCTTGGCGCCCGCCGCGAGGTGCTTGTCGGCGTTCTCGCGGTCGGTGAAGCGGCCCGTCGACTCGATCACGATGTCGGCGCCGAGCTCGCCCCACGGCAGGGCCGCCGGGTCGGTCTCGGACAGCACGCGCACCTCCTTGCCGTTCACGGCGATGCCGTCGTCCGTTACCTCGACGGTGCCGGGGAACGGCCCGTAGCTCGAGTCGTACTTGAGCAGGTGGGCGATCGTGCGCCGGTCGACGAGGTCGTTGACCGCGAGCCACTCGATGTCCGCGTTCTGCTCGAACGCGGCCCGGAACACATTGCGGCCGATCCGCCCAAATCCATTGATCCCGACTCGTACCGCCATTTGATGCCTCCGATGGTTTCAGTTCGCTCACGGCCCGCACGCGCCAACATGGCAGGCGCCCTGGAGTGACGCTCGCGCGTGTCTGCGCCCGCACATGATGGCGATGCGCGCACGCGCGCGCTTCGTGGCCCTCAGCGGCGCGAGACGACCTCGACCTTGAGCCCGTCAGGGTCGCGCAGGTAGGCCGCGTAGTAGCGCTTTCCGTAATGCGGCCGCAGGCCGGGCGCGCCCTCGTTGACACCGCCCGCCCCAAGACCCGCACGGTGGGCTGCGTCCACCGCCGCCTTGCCGGCCGCGCTCACCGCGACGTGGCCGTAGTGCGGCTGCGGGACAGCGCCACTGACCACAACCCAGAACTCGGGGCCGGTGACCCCGTATCCGATCGCCGTCTCGAGCTCGACGACGCGCCGCAGGCCGAGTGCGAAGAAAAGCGCGTCGTAGAAGCGGCCCGAGCGCTCGAGGTCACTGACATTCAAACCGACGTGATCGATCATGAGGGCGAGACCATGACGGGCCGGGTCATGCGGGACGGTCGGTGTCGCGATCGATCACCTGCACGACGTACTCGGGCGCCGGCTGGAAGCGCTCGGCCAGGTGGTGGGCGATGGCAACGGAGCGGTGGCGTCCGCCGGTGCAGCCGATCGCCACCACCAGGTGCGCCTTGCCCTCTGCCAGGTATTGCGGGAGCAGGTAGTCCAGCAGCGGCAGCAGATGGTCGTAGAAGCGCGTGAGGGCACCTTCGCGGTCGATGAACTCGACGACGCTCGGATCGAGGCCGGTGAGCGGCCGGAGGTCCGGCTGGTAGTGCGGGTTGGGAAGGAAGCGCACGTCGAACATCAGATCGGGGTCGCGTGCCTGCCCGTACTTGAAGCCGAAGCTCTCGAAGGTGACGGCGAGCCGCCCGGGAGTGTGCGTGGGCAGCATCTCGTCCTCGAGCTTGCGCCGCAGCTGTGCCGCTGTCATCCCGGTCGTGTCGATGACGACGTCGGCGCGCTCGCGCAGGGGCGCGAGTGCCTCGCGCTCCCGGGCGATCCCGTCGGCGACACTCCCGTCCGGCGAGAGCGGATGGCGCCTGCGTGTCTCCTTGTAGCGGGTTTGGAGCGTCTCCTCGCTGGCCTCGAGGAACAACACGCTGTAGGGGACGTCGAGTTCCCGGATGCGATCGAGTGCGGCCGAGAGGCCCTCGAAGTAGCTGCCGGCCCGGACATCGGAGACGATCGCGGCGTAAGCCACCTTCGAGCCCGTGTGAGCGAACAGCTCGATCAGCGAGCTGATCATCTCCGAGGGCAGGTTGTCCACGCAGAAGTAGCCCTCGTCCTCGAAGGTGCCCATTGCCGTGGACTTGCCGGCGCCGGAGAAGCCGGTGATCACGACCAGGTCGCGGAGTGCCAGCTGGTGTTCTTCGGGGGTCGTGGGCACGTGTGTCAACTCTGTAGCCGTTTGTGTCGTCTTTGTGTCGTCGCCCATACCCCCAGCTAGGGGGTTTACCAGGCCGCGCGGATATTCAGACTCCGGTCTTGTGAAGTTCACGGTGCAGATCGCGCGCGAGCTTGCCCGGGATCCCGGGCACCGCCTCGAGCTCCTCCCGCGATGCCTCGAGCACCGCGTCCGGCGAGCCGAAATGCGTCAGCAGCGCACGCTTGCGCGCCGGGCCCACCCCCGGCAACCCGTCGAGGATCGATGCCGTCATCGCCCGGTCCCGCCGCTGGCGGTGGTGCGTGATCGCGAACCGGTGCGCCTCGTCACGCAGCCGCTGCAGCAGTTGTAGCTCGGGCGTGTCGTGAGGCAGCACCAGCGAGCCGCCCCGCCCGGGGATGAACACCTCCTCGATCCGCTTGGCGAGCGAGACGACCGCCACGCCGCGCTCGCGGAACCCCTGCAGCGCCCGCAGGCCGGCCGCCAGCTGGCCCTTGCCGCCGTCGATCACGATCAGGTTCGGCAGTGCCGCGAAGCTCGGGTCGTACTCCTTGTCGTGCGGCGAGAGGTCCTCCTGCGCCTGGAACTGCGCCATCCGCCGCCCCAGGATCTCCTCCATCGAGGCGAAGTCGTCGGGCCCGTCCTCCCCGACGCTGCGAACCCTGAAGCGCCGGTAGTCCGACTTCTTCGGCGCCGCCCCCTCGAACACGACCATCGACGCGACCGTGTTGGTGCCCATCAGCGTCGAGATGTCATAGCACTCGATCCGCAGCGGCAGCGACTCGAGCCCCAGCGCCTCCTGCAGCGCGTCGAGCGCCTCGGTGCGCTGCTGACGCCGGCGCTCGGAGCGCAGCTTCTCCTGATCCAGGGCGAGCCGCGCGTTGCGCTGCGCAAGCTCCAGGATCCGGCGCTTGTCACCGCGCTCGGGCTCGCGCACCTCGACGTTCGCCCCCCGGCGCTCGGTCAGGGCGTCCGCCAGCGGCCCGATGCCCGTTGTGAGGACCCCGGGCTCGACCACGACCAGCGGCGGAATCATCATCGCCGAGGCGTAGTACTGGATGATGAAGGCCTCCGTGACATCCGGGGGGTCAGCCTCGGCGGCGTTCTCCAAATAGAAGCTCTGGCGGTCCGACAGGACGCCGTCTCGGACCTGCAACACCTGCGCGTTGGCCTCGCCCTCGGCGACGGCCACCGCGATCGCGTCGAACGTGCCGCCCTGGTCAACCGCGACACGCTGGCGCTCGAGCAGGCGCCGCACGGCCTGCAGGCGGTTGCGCTCACGGGCCGCGTCCTCGTAGCGCCGCTCGGCTGCGGCCTGACTCATCTCGAACTCGAGCCGCTGCTCGATCTCCCGGTAGCGGCCGGACAGGAACGCGATCACGCCGTCGATCCCAGCGCGGTAGTCCTCCCTGCTGATGTAGCCCACGCACGGGGCTCCGCAGCGCTTGATGTAGTAGTCGAGGCAGGGCGAGCCGCTGCGGCGGCCCGGCTCGACACCGTCACAGGTGCGGAACATGAAGACCTTGCCGAGCACCTCGAGCGTTGCCCGCGTTCGCTTGGCGCTGCTGAAAGGCCCGAAGTAGGCGCGGTCGCGCCGGTGGCGTTCGCGTGTGAAGTAGACCCGCGGGTACTCCTCGTCAAGGCTGATCGCGATGTACGGATAGGACTTGTCGTCACGGAGCCGGATGTTGAACCTCGGCTGGTACTGCCTGATGAAGTTCTGCTCGACGATCAGCGCTTCCGACTCGGTCTGGACGACCAGCGCCTCGATCCGGTCGATCATCGGCAGCAGGTCACGGCCGGCGCGCGTGCTCGGGTTCGAGAAGTGCGAGGCCACGCGCTTGCGGATCGACACCGCCTTGCCGACGTAGATCACCTTTCCCGCGACGTTGTGGAACAGGTAGACGCCCGGCTCGTCAGGGAGCTCGCGCCGGCGCTCGGCAGGGACGATCGACATTTCATCCGAGTCTATGAGCGCCCAGTTCGCGGTGTTCTTTGCGGCTGCGATACGCATATACGTATTCCAGCCGCAAAGAACGCCCGCGCCTTCAGCGATCTCGAACTAAGACTTGACTCGTTCCAGAAAACCGTGCGACACTCCAGCCAGTGCCGCCGAGCGTCGAGATCGAGCAAACCCTCCGCGACGCCGGACTGCGCGTGACCCGCCCGCGCATCGCCGTTCTCAACGCGGTGCACAACCATCCGCACGCCGACACGAACTCGATCATCGAGTCGGCACGGCACCACCTCGGCGAGGTCTCCCACCAGGCCGTTTACGACGTCCTGCAGGCCCTCACCACGGCCGGCCTCGTAAGAAGGATCCAGCCGTCCGGCTCGGTCGCGCGCTACGAGTCGCGCGTCGCTGACAACCACCACCACATCGTCTGCCGGGCGTGCGGCGCCGTCGCCGATGTCGACTGCGCGGTCGGCGGGGCCCCCTGTCTCACTCCCGCCCAACTCCACGGCTACACGATCGACGAAGCAGAAGTGATCTACTGGGGCCTGTGCCCCAACTGCAAGCCGCTGATTTCGTCGTGACCCCAAACACTGACCCCGAAAGGATCTCCCGTGTCCGATAGTCCCGACGCCGTCGCCGGCGAACCCAAAGCCACCAACGGCGGCTGCCCGGTCGACCATGGCGGTCTCACGCATCCGCTCAAGGGCGACGCCAACACCGAGTGGTGGCCGAACCGCCTGAACCTGAAGGTCCTCGCCAAGAACCCCGCGGTCGCAAACCCGCTGGGCGCCGAGTTCGACTACGCCAAGGCGTTCAACAAACTCGACCTGAACGCCGTCAAGCACGACATCGCCGAGGTGCTGACCACCTCCAAGGACTGGTGGCCCGCCGACTTCGGCAACTACGGGCCGCTGATGATCCGCATGGCCTGGCACAGTGCCGGCACCTACCGGATCCATGACGGCCGCGGCGGCGCCGGCTCCGGCCAACAGCGCTTCGCGCCGCTCAACAGCTGGCCTGACAACGTCAGCCTCGACAAGGCGCGTCGCCTGCTCTGGCCGGTCAAGAGGAAGTACGGCGACGCGCTCTCATGGGCCGACCTGATCGTCCTCACCGGCAACGTTGCGCTGGAGACGATGGGCTTCAAGACCTTCGGTTTCGGCGGCGGCCGCGTCGACGCCTGGGAGCCCGATGACGACGTCTACTGGGGCCCGGAGACCACCTGGCTGGGCGATAAGCGCTACACCGGTGAGCGCAACCTCGAGGAGCCGCTCGCGGCTGTCCAGATGGGCCTGATCTACGTCAACCCGGAGGGCCCGAACGGCAACCCCGACCCGCTCAAGGCGGCCGTCGACATCCGCGAAACCTTCCGCCGGATGGCGATGAACGACGAGGAGACGGTCGCCCTGATTGCCGGCGGTCACAGCTTCGGCAAGACCCACGGCGCCGCCAGCGACAAGGAGTACGTGGGCCCCGAGCCCGAGGCCGCGCCGATCGAGCTCCAGGGCCTCGGATGGAAGAACAGCTTCGGCACCGGCAAGGGCGCCGACACGATCACCTCCGGCATCGAGGTCACCTGGACGGAGACGCCGACGAGGTGGAGCAACAACTTCCTCGAGAACCTCTTCAACTACGAGTGGGAGCTCGAGCAGAGCCCCGCCGGCGCCAACCAGTGGGTCGCCAAGGACGCCGACGCGGTCATCCCGGCCCCCGACGCCGGCGGCGCGGCGCGCAAGCCGACGATGCTGACAACCGACCTGTCGCTGCGCCTGGACCCGATCTACGAGCCGATCGCCCGGCGCTTCAAGGACAACCCGGACGAGCTCGCCGACGCGTTCGCGCGGGCCTGGTTCAAGCTCACGCACCGCGACATGGGCCCGGTTGTGCGTTACCTCGGACCCGAGGTCCCGGACGAGACGCTGATCTGGCAGGACCCGTTGCCCGAAGCACCCAACCGAATGCTCGACAGCGAGGGGATCGCGGCGCTCAAGCAGCGCATACTCGACTCCGGCCTCAGCGTCTCGCAGCTGGTGACGACAGCCTGGGCCGCGGCCGCGTCGTTCCGCTCGAGCGACAAGCGCGGCGGCGCCAACGGCGCTCGCATCCGCCTGGAGCCACAGCGCGGCTGGGAGGTCAACAACCCGGCGCAGCTCTCGACCGTCCTGAGCACGTTGGAAGGTGTCCGCCAGGCGTTCAACGACGAGGCCAACCAGGTGTCGCTCGCCGACGTGATCGTCCTCGGTGGCTGCGCCGCGATCGAGAAGGCCGCTGCCAACGCCGGCGTCACGGTCGAGGTGCCGTTCAAGCCGGGCCGCGTCGACGCGACCCAGGAGTGGACCGACGTCGAGTCGTTCGAGGCACTCGAGCCCAGCGCCGACGGCTTCCGCAACTACATCACCGCGGGCCATCCGCTCCCGGCCGAGTACCTGCTGGTCGACCGCGCCAACCTGCTGAGCCTGAGCGCTCCCGAGATGACCGTGCTGGTCGGCGGCCTGCGCATGCTCGGGGCCAACTACGACAACTCCGCCACCGGCGTGCTGACCGCAACCCCGGGCCGGCTGACGAACGACTTCTTCGTCAACCTGCTCGACCTCGACACGACCTGGACGCCGGCCAATCCGGAGTCGACGTTGTTCAACGGCACGGGCCCCGACGGTGAGAGCTGGACGGCCAGCCGCGCCGATCTCGTGTTCGGCTCCAACTCCGAACTGCGCGCCGTGGCCGAGGTGTACGCCAGCGACGACGCGCACGCGAAGTTCGTCGAGGACTTCATCGCCGCCTGGGACAAGGTGATGAACCTCGACCGCTTCGACCTGGTCGCCTAGGACAAGCCGTTTGCCAGCCGGGGTGGTCCCGCTTGACCACCCCGGCTGCTGCAGCGCCCCAACTGCACCTCGCTCAGTACTCGCGACTGGAGCGCCACACGGCGTAGAGCGCGTAGATCGCGCCAGCGATCAGCAGCAGCCAGACGACGGTGCCGATGCCCGACTCGGTCAGGCGGTTGACCGCGGTCAACGCCAGCGCCAGCACCCCGAGTGCGACATACAGGATCGCCCGCCGGCGGGTCCCGAGCGAGTCGAGGTCGGTGCGGTGCTCGCGGTAGAGGCGCGAGGCGATCCAGGCGAGCGCAGCGAGGAATGCGAGCGAGATCATCTGCACGAGGAAGCTGAGCGCGAAGTCACCCGTGTTATGGAGCGCGTAGACGATCGCGGCCAGGGCGGCGATCACTGCCACGTTGCGGACGTTCGTTTTGAGCTGCATGGGAGCCAGCCTGGACCTGGTCAGCGGGATGCTGTCAGGTTCAAGCGTACTGCCGGCCCGCGGGCGACTCGTGGGCGGCGGCCGCGTCGCCCGGATCCGCCGGTTCAGCCGCGAAGCGGTAGCCGACGCCGAAGTGCGTGTGCACGTAGCGCCAGTTCGGCGAGATCCGCTCGAGCTTGTTGCGCAGCTTGCGCACGAACACGTCGACCGAGCGGTCGCCGCGCACCATCGTGTAACCCCAGACTCGCTGGTAGATGAGCTCGCGCTCGAGCACCCGCCCCTCGGCGGCGGCGAGCCGGCGCAGCAGGTCGTACTCCTTGCGCGAGAGCCCGGCAGCCTCGTCGTCCACGTAGGCATCGAACAGGTCCGGCCGGATCGTGAGCTCGCCGGCAACGGTGGGCTCGTCGTCCAGAGTCGCCTCGCCGATCCGGCGTCTGCGCATCACCGCCTGAATCCTCGCGATCAGCTCCTCCGGATGGACGGGCTTGGTGATCCAGTCGTCGGCGCCGTTGCGCAGGGCGCGAACGCGATCGGCGACCTGCGCCGGGCCGGAGATCGCGAGCACCGCCAGGCCGGGCATCGCCGTGCCGATCCGCTCGATGTAGTCGATTCCGCTGAGCGCCGGGTTGACCACGAGCGCGCTGACCCGCATCGCGGCCAGCCGATCATGGGTGGGCGCGTACGAGAGAACCTCGTGCTCCCAGCGCAGCGCCTCGAGACGACGCACCATCACCGTCACAAGGCCGCTGTCGTCATCGACGAGTGCGATTCGTACCTGCCGAACCTCGGTGGGCACTGACATCGTGCATGAAAGTCTAGATGCGAACGCCGACGCGACTGGCAACGGGGGTGAACCGCAACTCGAACTCGAGGCCGCCGCCGGGGAGCGCACGTCCCTCGATCCGAGCCGAGTGTGCGGACGCGACCGCGCGCACGATCGACAGGCCCAACCCGAGGCCGTCGTCGCGGCCGCTGACACGTTCGCCGCTGCCGCGCCGGAACGGTTCGAACAGCTCTGGCACGCGATCGGCTGGAACGGCCTCGCCGCCGTTGGCGATCCGCAGGCCCGGAGCGCCATCGAACTCGCCCGTGGACACCCTGATCCAGGGGTCCTCGCCGCCGTTGTGGACGATCGCGTTGTCGAGCAGGTTTGCGACCAGCAACTCCAGCAGCGCCGTATCGCCAACGACCACGGCCGGTCCGCGCTCATCGACCTCGACCGCGATCCCCGCCAGCTGCGCTTCCCGAGCCAGAAGCGCGTCGTGGACCAGCACCCCCAGGTCGACACTCTCGCCCGCGGTGACGCCCGCCTCGCTGCGGGCGAGCGTCAGCAGCGCGTCCAGCAGTCGCTCCTGCTGCTCGGTCGAGGCGACGACGCGCTCGCACACCCGGCGCAGTGACGCGGTGGAGGCGTGGGGGTCGGCCAGCGCGACCTCGGCCAGCGTGCGCTCGAGCGTGAGCGGCGTGCGCAGCTCGTGCGACGCGTTCGCCACAAACCGCCGCTGCGAGTCGAACGCGGCCTCGAGCCGGGCGAGCAGTGCGTCGAACGTGCTCGCCAGTTCGCCGAGCTCGTCGTGGCGGTCCTCGACCCCGAGCCGCTCGTTCAGGTTCTCCGCGCTGATCGCGCGCGCGCGTCTGTTCATGGTGCGCAGCGGCCGCAGCGCGCGTCCGGCCAGCCACCAGGCCAATCCGATCGACAGCAGGGCGACGACACCGAGCGCGACCGCCGACCACAGCAGCAGCGAGGATGCGTCGTTGGCCCGCTCCGTCCTCAGCCGGAAGTTCGCTCGCTGCACAAGCGCAGCCAGCTGATTCTGTCCGGACGTCCTGATCCGCTTGATCAGCTGCTGTGCCTGCGGCGCGCCCCTGAGCACCGTGTTGCCAGTGCCCGGCCGAGTTGTGAGCACGGCCCTCGGAGGGTGGGTCGTGACCGTCACGTGCCCCGATCCAGCGGCGGGGACCGTGAACGGGTAAGCGGCCGCGGGCAGCTGGAACTGGACCGCGCGGATCGCGATGGTGCGGCTCGACGTGCTCTGGCTCTGCTTGAACAGCGCGTAGGTGGCAGCGAGCAGGCCGGCGCCGGCGGCGATGAACACGGACCCGTAGAGGAGGGTCAGGCGCAGCCGCAGCGTCAGGCGGACGCCGCGGCGCGGCTCGCCCGACGCGTCAGATCCTGTATCCGCCACCGGGCACCGTCTCGATCGGGTCGGGCTCACCGAGCTTGCGGCGCAGGCGGCTGATCGTCACCTTGACCACGTTGCTGAACGGGTCGGCGGCCTCGTCCCAGGCGCGCGCGAGCAGCTCCTCGGAGGACATCACCGCGCCGCCGGCGCCCATCAGCAGCTCGAGCACGGCGAACTCCTTGGCGCTGAGGTCCAGCGGTGCGCCCGCTCGGCTCGCAAGCCGGCGGGCGCTGTCCAGCTGCAGCTCGCCGCACTCGAGCACCGGCGGCAGCGCGGGCTGGGCGCGGCGCGCAAGCGCGCGCACACGCGCCACCAGCTCACTGAACGCGAAGGGCTTCGGGACGTAGTCGTCCGCGCCGATGCTCAGTCCAGAGACGCGCTCGTCGATCCTGCCCGATGCGGTCAGCATCAGCACGCGGGCACGGACCCCCTCGGCGGTCAGGCGCCGGCAGACCTCGTCACCGTGCAGAACCGGGAGGTCGCGGTCGAGCACGATCACGTCGTACTCGTAGACGCGGGCGTTGGCCAACCCGGCCGCGCCGTCCTGGGCGATATCGACCGCCATGCCCTCCTGGCGCAGACCGGCGGCAACGGCCTCGGCCAGCTCAGTGTGATCCTCTACCACCAATACACGCATACGCTCTCAAAGAGCATGCTTAGCAGGCGGTTACGTGAAAGTAACGATGCCTGTTCCCGTGATGTAACCGGCCGCCGCGTAGAACTGCGGCCATGCTTCGCAAACTCACCGTCATCGCGGCCATCCTCGGCGCCGTCACCGCACTCGCCGCCTGCGGCGGCTCGAGCTCTCCAAACACGAGCAACGCGTCCACCGGCCACACGAACACCGGGCTGAAGCTGGCCGAGTGCATGCGCTCGCACGGTGTCGCCGATTACCCGGACCCGGGCAACGGCCCCAACCAGATGCAGGTGGGCCAGAACGGCAGCGGCGGCGGCAGCTTCACCGTGAACGGGGTCCACCTGCAGGAGAGCCCCCGGACGGTCCAGAAGGCGATGAGTGAGTGCCAGCACACCCTTCCGCACGGCCCGCCGATCAGCGGCGCCAAGCTGGCCCAGATCAGACAAGGAGTCCTCAAGATGGCCGAGTGCATGCGCTCGCACGGCGTCCCCAACTTCCCCGATCCGCAGGTGGTGACCGCGCCCGGCGGGCATGGCATCGCCGTCAGGATCGGCGGTGGCCCCGGAACGGCAGGTGCCGGCGGGCAGCTCAATCCACAGTCACCGGCCTTCCAGCGCGCGCAGCAGCGGTGCGGCGGAATGAAGGGGCCGCCGAACTTCCACACTCAGAACAAGGCAGGCGGCTGAGATGCCGTTCCCCAGGCCGAGGCTTCGGCGTCCGCGCGGGCGCTGGATAGCGACGCTTGCGCTGCTCACGGCCGCAGCCGTCGTCGTCGTGATCGTGGTCTCCAACAAGAGTCCCAAGAACGCTGGCGGCGGAGCCGGGACGACCGCAACCGGGGCCACCAGCGTGGAACGCCGTAACCTCGTCGCCACCGACACCGAGTCGGGCACGCTGAGCTACGCGTCCTCGCAGACGGTCTACAACCGGCTCAGCGGAACAATCACGTGGGTGCCGCAGG
>WQWK01000009.1 GCA_009785395.1 Conexibacteraceae bacterium | reverse complement strand
GCGGCCGGGGGAGCGCCCGAGCAGGCGGCCGGGGGAGCGCCACCGGCCCCGGGGCCCCCGGCACCCGCGCCCGCCGTCACCGACACCCTGCGCGAGCGCGTGATCGGCCGCCTCTCCGCGGGCCCCGTGACGGTCGCCGAGATCGCCGAGATGGCGGCCGGGCTGATGCCGGGCAGCACCGAGGAGGAGTGCCTCGCCGCGAGCGAGAAGGTCGCCTGGGCGCTGCTCTACCGCGGCGTCGCCACGCTGGCTCCGAGCAAATAGTCAGACGAGCCCGTGCAGCGGCAGATATGAGAGCTCGGAGCCTGCGGCGATCTCGCCCTCGCCCTGCGGGATCCTGATCAGCCCGTCGGCCAGGGCACTGGCCGTGATCTGGTGGGACTGCTGCCCCGCCAGCGGCTCGGCCGTGCCCTCCGGCGTGATCCGGACGCGGATCAGATCGTCACGGTGCGGGTTGCGACGCGTGGTCGTTGCGAGCGTGCGCAGCTCGAATTCGGGCGCCGGGTCGATGGCACCCTGCAGCCGCGCGAGCGCGGGCCGGACGAAGAGCTCGAAGCAGACGAGCGCAGAGACCGGGTTGCCCGGCAGCCCGAAGACCAGTGTCGGCGGCTGCTGCGATCGCGGGCCGGCCGGCCCGCGATCGCGGACGCCGAAGCTGAGCGGCTTGCCCGGCCGCAGCGCGATCCGCCAGAAGATCTCCTCGATGCCGAGCTCGCGCCCGGCCCCGCGGACGAGGTCGTGCGGCCCGACCGAGACGCCGCCCGAGGAGATCACGACGTCATGCGTGAGCGCCTGCGTCAGCGCGTCGAGGTGCGCCTCCTCTGTGTCGGCGACGCTCGGGATCGTTGTCACGGTCGCGCCGGCGGTCTGCGCCAGCGCGGTCAGCATCGGCCGGTTGGAGTCGTAGATCTGTCCCGGCCCGAGCGCCTCGCCCGGAGGGCGCAGCTCGCTGCCCGTGGCCAGGATCGCGACCTGTGGCCGTGCGCCGCAGGGCACCTCGGTCAGCCCGAGCGCGGCCAGGGCGCCGATCTGCGCCGGGCCGATGCGGATCCCTGCCGGGAGCGCCTGCGCGCCGCGGCGGATGTCACTGCCCGCGTGGCGGATCGACGCGCCCGGGGCGACGGCGGCGCCGATCTCGATGTCGGCGTCGATCTCGATCTCGGCGCGGACGGGGAACACGTCGACGATCTCGAGCTCGGCGACCGCATCGGCGCCGTCTGGGATGACGGCGCCGGTCGAGATCGCGACCGCCTCGCCGGCGCCGAGCGTGCCCTGAAACGGCGAGCCCGCCGCCGACTCGCCGGCGACGCGCAGGGGGCCCGGGGTGTCGGCCGCGCGGATCGCGTAACCGTCCATCGAGCTGTTTGAGAACGGCGGCAGGTCGAGTGGCGCGGCGACTGGCCGCGCGAGGAAGCGCCCGAGCGCGTGCGCCAGCGGGACATCCTCGGAGGCGAGGGGCGTGGCGCGCTCGAGGATGCGGGCGAGCGCCTCACCGATCGGCAGGAGCGGCCGGTTGGAAGTGGTGCTGCTCACGGCGCAATGGTGACGCACGGCGCGCGCGGGCGCGGCGTCAGGCGAGTCTGCCCTCGACGGTCACTCGGAGCTCGTCCTTGACCTTGAGCGCGCCCAGCATCGCTGAGTACGGCTTGATCCCGTGGTCCGACTGCTTGATCACGGCCTCGCCAGCAACGCTTCTGTCGGCTGCGATCGCGAGCCGGAACGCGACCGGGGCGGATTTCCCCAGGAGGTTCAGGTCGCCGTGGACGTGGAGGTCGTCGCCTCCCTCAACGGCGTGCACGTGCGTCGAGCTGAAGCTGATCTCCCCGCCCTTGAGGATGTCGTCGTCGATCGTCGTGGCGATGCTCTGTTTGTCCTCGGCGGTGAGCGCCTTCATGCCGCCCGCGCCGTCCAGCACGCGTAGCGAGCGTGAGTTCGCAGTCAGGGAGAGACGCGTCTCCTCGGGGGCGGCGCCGAGCTCCACCGTGGCCGCCCAGTCCCTGACCTCGATCTCGAGGTTGTGGCCGGCGCGGGCCGCCCTGCCCTCCCTGCCGGTCTGGACCCTCAGGCTCGCCGAGGCGGGCCCGAGCGTGTACGTGCCTGGCGGCATCGCCATGCGCGGAGCCTACCGAGCGCTCTCAGCCGAACAGGCGCTCCTGGATCGCCAGTAGGCCGCCGATGTCATCGATGTCGGCGGCCAGCTCGGGAACCTGCAGGATCGGCTCCGGATCGAAGGCGGAGCGCAGGCGCTCCAGATTCGTGGCGTCGCGCTGCGCCAGCACGGTGTAATCCCGGACCGAGGTTGCGACCCGGGCGGTGAGGTCCCCGGGGAGGTCCAGCGGGACCACCCCGGGGGGCAGCGGCCTGTGCAGGCGGTTGACGATCGCGCCGGTGAAGGGCATGCCGCGCTCGCGCAGGGTCTCGCGGAACCAGATCGCCTCGTCGACCGGGCGGTCGGCGGGCGAGGTGATGAGCACGAAGGCGGTGTCGGGGGCGTGCAGCAGTTCCTCGACGCGCTTGGCGCGGGCGCGGAACTCGTCCGTCATGCCGCCGAGCAGCCCGAAGAAGGCCGTGACGTCGGCGACCACGGTGACGCCCGTGACGAGCTTGAGCGCGGCCAGCAGCGGCGCGGTGCCGAGGCTGAGCAGGCGCATGCCGAGACCGGACGGGTGCAGGAACGCCTGCAGCGCGCCGCCGCCGAGGAACGCGGTCAGGCGCCCCGGCGCGCCCAGGAACTCGACGGCGTTGTGCGCCGGCGGCGTGTCGAGCACGATCAGGTCGTAGTCCTCGGCGACGAGCTCGTAGAGCTTCTCGATCGCGGTGAACTCCTGAGAGCCCGAGACGGCGGTCGAGAGCTCGCGGTAGACGCCGTTGCGCTTGATCTCCTCGGCGCGCTCGGGGCTCGGCGCGATCCTGTCGATGAGCTCGTCGAAGGTGCGCTTGGGGTCGAGCATCATCGCCCAGAGCTCGCCCTTGAGCTCGAGGCCGGCGAGCCGCTCAGGCGCGACCCGGCGGGGCTCGTTGCCGAGCTGTTCGAGCCCGAGCGCGTCGGCGAGGCGGTTGGCCGGGTCGATCGTGACGACCGCGACCTTGAGCCCGCGCGCCGCCATGCCGAGTGCGAGCGCGGCCGCGGTCGTGGTCTTGCCGACGCCGCCGGCGCCGACGCAGATGCAGACGCGCTTGCCGTCGAGCAGCTGCGCGGCGTTCAGCTCCGAGTTCATCCCGAGGCTCATCGCCGCAGCTCCCGGGCCAGGCGCTCCAGCTGTGGCAGTTCGATCCGCGGCTCGAACAGGAACGGCAGCACCAGCAGGCGCTCGCCGAAGGCCTCGCGCAGGCGCTGCTCCTGCTCGCGCTCGCGGGCGGCGCGGCGGTGCTCGGAGAGCGCGATCTTGACGGCGGCACCGTCCGCGCGCGCCGCAAGCTCGTCGGCCTCGGCGGCGGTGTAGCGATCCGGGTAGCGGGCGTTGAGGATCACGGTCTCGAACGCGATCGGGTCGGGGGCGGAGGCGAGCGTTTCGCGCAGCTGCAGGGTCTCGTTGACGGGCATCTCCTCGGGTGTGGAGACGGCCACGACGGCGGTGAAGGCGGGGTCCGCGAGCGTGGCGGCGATCGTCTGCGCCTGATTGGCGATCGGGCCGACGCGGGCGACACCGGCGAACGTGCGCGGCGTGCGGAGGAGCGCGGCGCCGTGGCCGGAGGCGGGTGCGTCGACGATCACGAGGCTGTACGGGCTCGCGTCGGCGGTGCGGCGCTCGAGCTGGGCAAGCTCCCAGAGCTTGCCCATGCAGAGCATCTCGCGCATGCCGGGCGTCGCCATCGCGAAGGCCTGGAAGAGCTTGCTCTGGCGCAGCGCCGGGCCCGCCGGGGCCGGGACCTTGATCGTCAGGTATTCCTCCATCGCGCTCTGGGGATCGACCGAGATCCGGAACAGGTTCGGTGCCAGCACGGACTCCTGCGGGTTGCCGTGACCGTTCAAGTCGGCGATGATCGTGCGCAGGCCGCTGCGCGCGGCGGCGAGCCCGAGCGCGAGCGCGACGGTCGACTTGCCCACGCCGCCCTTGCCCGTGACGAAAACAAGGCGGCGTCTGAATAGGGTGAGTGACATCGGCTGAGGAACATAGCCGCCGCGGCGTGCGGACCGCCGCCGGGGTGGGCGGACCGCCGCCGGGGCAGGCGGTTGAAGGATTCGCCGCCGTTGCTTCGAATACAGGCGCGAATGCGTGTCTCTGTCAAAACCAGCCTGTTCTTCCCGGAGGAGCGTCCGTGACGGCCAACCTCAAGGTGATCGCCTTCGCCAACCAGAAGGGCGGCGTCGCGAAGACGACCACCACGCTCAACCTTGCCGCGGCCTTCGCCGAGCAGGGCCATCGCGTGCTCTGCTGCGACATGGACCCGCAGGGGAACCTGACGATGTCGCAGGGGATCGACCCGGACAACCTCAAGCTGTCCATGTATGACGTGCTCGTGCACGGCATCTCGATCCGCGAGGTGATCCACAAGCGCGAGGTGGACGTTGCCTGCGCGTCGATCGATCTTGCCGGCGCCGAGATCGCGATGTCGACGATGATCGGCCGCGAGCGCAAGCTCGAGCGCGCGCTGAAAGAGGTTGACGACGATTACGACTACTGCTTCATCGACACACCGCCGAGTCTCGGCCTGTTGACGATCAACGCGCTGACGGCGGCTGACAAGGTGATCGTCCCCGTCCAGTGCGAGTATTTGTCCATGCGGGGCCTGATCCAGCTGCAGAACACGCTCGCGATGATCCGCGAGAACCTGAACCCGGACGTCGAGATCGAGGGCATCCTGCCGACGATGGTCGACACCCGCACGCTGCACGCGAAGGAGGCGATCGAGCTGTTGGAGGAGAACTTCGGCGACCGCGTCTTCGCCTCGCGGATCCGCAAGACCGTGCGCTTTGCGGAGGCGCCCGTGAAGGGTATGTCGGTGCTGAAGTACGACCCCGACGGGATCGCGGCCCACTCCTACCGTCAGCTTGCCAAGGAGGTCCTCTCGAATGCCCACTCCTAAGCGCGCGAGCATGCGAGAGGGACCGCTCTCGCAGCTGTTCCGCAAGACGGCCGAGGACGCGAAGCCGCCGCATCCCGGGCTCGTGCCGTCGACGGCTGCGGAGCCGGAGCCCGCTCACGGCGTCGGGACCGGCGAGCCCCGGCAGCCCGGCGTGCCGTCGCCGCAGCAGCGCCTCGAGCTGGCCTTCGCCGCTGACATTCCCGGCAGCCTCATGGAGGCGCCCGCGCCGCCGCCCGCCAAGTCTCCGGCGCACGCGGCCGCTCCCGTGCCCGCGGCGCCGCCCGCGCCCGCGCGGGATCCGTACGCGCGCACCGAGCCCCGCTACGAGCCGCCGGCCGCGCTGCCGCCCGTTGGCCAGCCCGTGATCCGCGTCGTCGGGGTTGGCGGTGCCGGGGTGAACGCGGTCAACCGCATGATCGAGGCCGCGATCGAGGGCGTCGAGTTCGTCGCCATCAACACAGACCTGCAGTCACTCCAGACCTCCGCCGCGGGCACGACGCTGCACATCGGCGAGTCGCTCACACGCGGGCTGGGCTCGGGCGCGGACCCGGAGCTCGGCCGTCAGGCCGCGCATGACGAGCACGACCAGATCAAGGCCGTCCTGCGCGGGTCCGACATGGTGTTCATCGCCGCCGGCGCCGGCGGCGGCACCGGCACCGGCGCCGCCCCGGAGGTGGCCCGGATCGCGCGCGAGCTCGGCGCGCTCACGGTCGGCATCATCACGCGCCCGTTCCAGTTCGAGGGCACGCGCCGGCGCGACCAGGCCGAGGCCGGGATCACGGCGCTGAGCGAGGTCGTCGACACGCTGATCGTGGTCCCGAACAATCGCCTGCTGACGGTGCTCGAGCACAAGACCACGATGGTCGAGGCCTTCCGCGTGGCCGATGACGTGCTGCGCCAGGGTGTGCAGGGGATCTCGGACCTGGTGACACTCCCGGGCCTGATCAACCTCGATTTCGCGGACGTCCGCACGATCATGACCGACGCCGGCAGCGCGCTGCTCGGGATCGGCATGGGCACCGGCGAGCGCCGCGCGCTCGACGCCGCCGAGGCGGCCGTCTCCTCGCCGCTGCTCGACACCAGCATGGAGGGCGCCCGCGCGATCCTGCTGTCGATCACCGGGGGCTCGGACATCTCCCTGTGGGAGGTCAACGAGGCCTGCAAGGCGGTCGCGGATGCGGCCCACCCGGACGCGAACATCATCTTCGGCGCCATGATCGACGAGAAGATCGATAACGACCAGGTCTGGATCACGGTGGTCGCGACCGGCTATGACGACCGCAGGCGCTCCTCGCGACTGGTCGAGCCGGACGGCGAGCCGCGGGTCCGCCGCGTCAGCGATTACGAGCCGGCGCCACGCCAGCGCCGGGAGCCGGTCACGGCCCTGCGCTCGTCACGGGATCGTGATCCGTCGGCACGCCCGCCGCGCGCGGCCGAGGTGATGGACGTGCCGGAGTTCATGCCGCGCGGCTGAGCCGCGCAGCTGAGCCGGGCGGTCAGCGGGTACTCTCACTCTCCGCTCGATGCTGACTTTCGCCGCCGCCCATCTGATCACGACCTTCCAGGCGATCGTGCTCGGCTTCCTTCAGGGTGTGACCGAGCTGTTCCCGATCTCCAGCCTCGGTCACACGGTGATCTTCCCGCACCTGTTCGGGTGGAACAACATCGTCAGCTGGGAATCGGAGCCCGAGTCGCCGTGGCTCGCGTTCGTGGTGATGCTGCACGTCGGCAGCTCCGTCGGCCTGCTGGTGTACTTCTGGAGGGAATGGGTGGAGATCGTGCGGGCGTTCTTCGCGACGCTCGGCAAGCGCCGGGTCGAGACCCCGACCGAACGGCTCGCGTGGCTGATCATCGTCGCGACGATCCCGGTCGGGATCCTCGGGCTCGTGCTCGAGCATCCGCTGCGGGTGCTGTTCGCCAAACCGCTGGCGGCGTCATTCTTCCTGGTCGTCAACGGCTTCATCCTGCTGTTCGCCGAGCGCTACCGCCGGCGCGCCGACGTGCGCGAGCTCGCCGAGCGCGAGGGCGCGAAGGCCGACGGTGCGCGCCGGCTCGACACCATGGACTACAGGGAAGCGGGCGTGATCGGCGTCGCGCAGTCATCGGCGCTGATCGCCGGCATCAGCCGTGACGGAGTGTGCATGTCCGCCGGCCTCGTGCGCGGGCTCGACAACGCCGACGCCGGTCGCTTCGCGTTCCTGCTGGCGACGCCTCCGATCCTCGCCGCCGGGCTGTACAAGATCGGCGACCTGACCGGGCCGCTCGGCGGCGGCGGCGTGCGCGGTGCGGCGCTGATCGCCGCGATCGCTGCGGCGATCACGGCGTTTTTCTCGGTGCGTTTCCTGACCCGCTACTTCAAGGCCGGCAACCTCAGGCCGTTCGCGTACTACTGCCTGGCGTTCGGCACAGTGATGACGCTCGCCAATCTGTGAGGTGAAGCGCTGTGCGGTGATCCTGGCAACGCCAGCCAGGATCACCGGGCCCAGGGCCCTCAGCCGAATCTGACCTTGCCGTTGGACTTCGCGCGTGCCTGGGCGCGGTCGACGAAGTCCAGCCGCTTGAGCGCGGCGCGGAAGAGGCGCGTGACCAGCTGCAGGCGGGCGTTCTCGGAGCGCAGGACCAGCAGGCCCTGCTTGGCGTCGAGGCCGAAGTCGACGGTGGCGGCCATCGCGTAGGCGTCCATGGGCTTGAGCTCGTCCGGCTTCGGAGCGCTGTCGGTGGCCTTGCGCACAAGCTCGCTGTAGGCGCGCTGCGCCGCCTCGACCAGCTTCTGGTCGGGCGGCTCGGGCGTGTCGGCGACGAACTCGATCACGCCGGCGGGGTAGGGGAGGTGGCTCTGGCGCTCGATCACGCGAAACGGCTTGGTGCCGCGTGCCAGCAGGTTGACCCGGCCGTCGTCGAGCCGCTCGAGGATCCGTTCGACCCGGCAGGCGCAGCCGATCTCGTGCAGGCCGTCGTCGGCGAGCCAGACGACGCCGAACTCGCTGTCGTGCGCCAGACACTCCTCGATCATCGTCTTGTAGCGCTCCTCGAAGATGTGCAGCGGCACGGCCTCGGACGGCAGCACCACCAGCTGCAGGGGAAACAGCGGAAAGTCGGTTGCGAGGCTTCCCGACATCAGCGTTTGCGGGCCGCGAGCAGGAGGTTGTAGAAGAGCGCCGGCGGCAGGTGCGGCTCCAGCGCGCGGGCGTCGAGCCGCTGCAGCCTGAGGTAGCCGTGGAAGGCGTAGCGCCGCCACCAGATCGGCACGTCGTCGGGGTCGGCCGATGCTTCGAGCGCGCGATTGAACCATCCGAACCAGTTGGCGACGAGCTCCTCGCCGCGGACTTGGATGTCCTCGAACCCGGCCGCCCTGGCAAGGCTCGTGAGGTCTGCGGGGCGGAAGGCATGGATGTCGACCTCACGCTCGAGCGCGTGATCGTCGTGCTCGCCGTCGCCGTCGCCGTCGCCGTCGGCGTCGGGGTCGGGAGCGGCGGAGGCTCGGAGGAGCCCGCGCCAGAGTGGCGCGAGCGCCCTCGCGGCCTGCTTCGGCGCCTGTGCGATGCGGTCGCCCACATACGAGGGCTCGCCCGCGAACAGCAGCCGGCCGCCGGGGCGCAGCACGCGCTCGAACTCGGCGAAGGCGCGGTCCAGGTCGGGGATGTGGTGCAGGATCGCGTGGCCCAGGACCAGGTCGAAGCTCGCGTCGGGGAAGGGCAGTTCCTCGGCGTCCGTCTGGACGGTCGTGACCTGCTCTTTGAGGCCAAGGCGCTGTGCGTTCTCGGTGAGCGCGGCGAGCATCCCGGCCGAGATGTCGGTGCAGGTGAGTGAGCTGCGAATCACGCCCGAGCACATCAGGTTGAGGCTGAAATAGCCGGTGCCGGCGCCGACCTCGAGCGCGTCGTCGAAGCCGCCCGCGAGATCGGCGCCGAGCAGCTTGCGCGCCTTGCCCAGCACCTGGGCCGCGCCGATCTCGCCGAAGTCGATGCCCCACTTTGTGTCGTAGGTGGCGGCGGCGACGTCGTGGTAGCGGGTATTGACATCCCGGATCTGCTCGTGCGAGCGCAGCGCCTGCATCGCGCGCTGACGTTACCGTGTCGCCGGTGGCGGACGACCTGCACACGCAGCAGAACCAGCCTCCGGGGGTGCCGGCGCTGACGCTTACGGGTGAGCGCACGCTGCCCGACGTGCCGGCCGAGAACTACTGGTTTCAGCGACACCTGGCCGTGTATGAGTGGATCGCCGCTCGCGTCCAGGGACTGCGCGTTCTCGACATGGCGTGCGGCGAGGGCTACGGCGCGGCGAGGCTCGCCGATCAGGCGGCGAGCGTGGTCGGCGTCGACGCCAATCCCGAGGCGTTCGAGCACGCGCGGCTGCGCTATACGCGGCCCGGGCTGACGTTCGAGCGCGGCTTGGTCGACGGCTACGGCGAGCCGGGGATGTGCGATGCGATCAGCTTCCTGCAGACGATCGAGCACGTCACCAACCCGGTCGACGTGCTTGCGCATTTCAAGACGCTGCTCGCGCCCGGCGGGACGGTCTATCTGTCGACGCCGAACCTGCTCACGCTCGCGCCAGTCGGCGCGGAGAAGTCGGACAACCCGTGGCATGTGCGCGAGTACCGGGCGCACGAGTTCCGGGAGCTCTGCGAGTCGGTGTTCGACGCCGTCGAGCTTTACGGCGTCTATCACGCGCGCAAGCTGCGGGCTCACGATGTGGCGCTGGCGCTCGGGTGGGATCGGGCCCACCGGGCACTGGGGGTTACGAAACTCTTCTACAGCCTGTTCACGCAGGCGATCGCGAGCAGCGACTTCGCGTTGGACGATCGTCGCCCGCTTTACGGTGCGTTGGACTTCGTCGCGGTCTGCGGGTAGCCTCCGGCTCATCAAGCGCTTAGGGCCCGTAGGGAATAAGTTGCGGAATTTGGCGAGTGGCTGGGCGTGCCTGGGAAGACCGTTTCGCAAGGCAGGTATCGAGATACCTGCCGCGAGACGGGCGCACCCAGGTGCGTCCAGACGCCGCCAAAGCCGCAAGTCATTTCCCTACGGGCCCTTACTCGCCGTCATGTCTGCGGTCAGCGTGTGCGCGGTCAGCGGGCTCGGCGGGACGGGTGTCGCCAGCGCTCTGCAAGCGCGCCTGAGCTCGCTGCCCAACCCGCCCGTGAACTGCGACCCCGCACCGACGAGTCCGACCTGGGGTGTCGTGAACATCGATGCCTGCCGCGCCAAGGAGCGCGTGGGCCCGCTCACGCTTCCGTCCAACTGGGGTGCGCTGACTCGCGTCGAGCAGGGGTTCGTCCTGATCGACCTCGAGCGCGTCAATCGTGGGCTTCCGCCGATCCTCGGGCTGAGCGCGTCGCTCGACCGCCTCGCCAAGACCGGCGCGGTCCGCCACAGCGACCCGCCGTTCCCGAAGTCCGGCTTCAACAGCGGCGGTGGAATCTGGGCCGCGTCCGGCTCGGTCGTCGCCGCCGACTACATGTGGATGTACGACGATGGCCCGCATGGCTTCGACATGAACATCGTCTGCACCCACCCGGGCGAGGCGGGCTGCTGGATGCACCGGGACATCATCCTGTGGAAGGGCGGCAGGAACCTGGTGGCCGGGGGCGGCATGACCCCGACCGCCGGCGGCGATTCATACGCGTACCTCGTGCTGTCCGGCCACTCGACCGCCGGCCTGGCCTTCACCTGGGCGTATGAGTTGCGCTACTTCGCGGCCAAGCCGCACCTCGAGTTGCTCGGGTAGAGCTGGCGCGACAGTCAGGCGCGCGAAGCTGCGGCGAGCGCGCCGTGACGGGTTCGGGTCCTCCGGGGCAGCGATGGACGTTATGGGCGAGATGTTGCGCATTACATCCATCGGTAGCCGCAGGGCGCCCCGATGGGCGCCCCGATGGGCGCCCTTGCAACCGGTTGCAAACTGTCCAGCGATCTGTTAGTCTTGCAACCGGTTCCAATGTCGACCGCAAATGTCAAGACCATCGCTGACCTCGCCAGGCTCGCGGGCGTCTCGAAGGCGACCGTGTCCCGGGCGCTCAACGACAGTCCGCTCGTGAACGCCGAGACCCGCGAGCGTGTGCGCGCACTCGCGGGCGAGCACGGCTTCCAGATGAACGATTCGGCGCGGCGGCTCAGCCTGCGCCAGAGCAACGTGATCGCGCTGGTGACCTATGCCTATATGGCCAGCGAGAAGGTGCCGGATGCCTTCATGCTCGAGATCATGAGCGGCCTCACCGCCGGCCTGCATGCGGAGGGCTATGACCTGCTCGTGATCCAGGTCGACTCCGGCGACAGCAGCTGGATCGCCCGTTACCTCAACTCGGGACGCGTCGACGGCTTCGTGGTGCTGGCGGCGACCTGCACGATGGAGCATCTGAGGACGCTCGAGCAGCGCGGCGCGCCGTTCGTGATCTGGGGGATGCATCCGGAGGGGCGCACAGGCAGCACGGTGGTCGGTGACGGCTTCACCGGCGGCAGGCTGGCGACAGAGCATCTGCTGAGCGCGGGCCGGCGCCACATCGCCTTCATCGGCGGCCCGGCGGAGGTCGAGGAAGTGCAGGACCGCTACGGCGGCTACGCCGCGGCGCTGACGGCGGCCGGCCTGCCCGTTGATGAGTCGCTTGTCGCCTACGGGGACTTTCGCCCGGAGTGCGGCGCCGCGACGATGTGCGAGCTGTTGGAGCGCCGTGGCGACATCGACGCGGTGTTCGTCTGCAGCGACCTGATGGCGGTCACCGCGATCGACGAGCTGCGGGCCCAGGGGCGGAGCGTCCCGCAGGACGTTGCGGTCATCGGCTATGACGACGTCGCGATCGCGGCCCACAACGACCCGCCGCTGACCACGGTCCGTCAGCCTGGGCCGCTCGCCGGGCGGCTGCTCGCGCAGACCCTGATCCAGCAGCTGCGGACGGGTGCGGTGACGCACGTCTCGATTCCGGCCGAGCTCGTCGTCCGCGCCTCGGCGTGAGGGTGAGTTTTTTGTTGACGTGCTTTGCAACCGGTTCCAAAGCCAGACACCAGATGCCAGAGACCACAGAGCCAGAGGAAGGGAGCAACCGATGATCCACGCACAGACAACCACCGTGCTGCTGCTGCTCGCGGAGGAGCGGCGACTCGGGCCGCAGTACGGCGACTCCGAGCCCGCGCGCGTCAGCCCACCCCGCCGTCGGTGGTGGCAGCGCCCGGGGCGCGACGTGATCAGTCGAGCGGGCGCGGCGCCGCGACGGTCGGCGGAACCAGCAGCGCTGCGTGTGACGGATCTAAGAAATCCATGACGTCGTGCGCGCCGGCGTCGCGCCTGGTGAGCGCCGGAAGGTTCCACTTGGCCTCGATCGTCGCCAGCACCGAGGTGTGGTCGTGAACCACGTCGCTGACCCCGCCGGGCCGCGAATGCGGCGAGATGACCACTGCCGGCACGCGCGGTCCGTACTGGGTGTAGCCGACCTGAGGGTCGCCAGGCGCAAGCACCGGCGCGATGTCATCGGGCGCGACCGCCGCCGGTGGCGGCACATGGTCGTAGTAGCCGCCGTGCTCGTCGTACAGGTAGATCATGCAGATCCGCGGCCACTGAGGCGACGCGAGCACCGCCTGCACGACCGAGTGAGCCCACGTCTCACCGTAGTAGAGGTTCTGCGGCTCCTCCTCGGTCTCGGCCTCGTCAGCGCCGGTGAGGTCGGCGTCAATGCTCTGCAGCCACTCACGGAACGGTGAGGGCAGGTCCCGGATCGGCTTGCCGATCCTCGACGCCACCCCGATGCGCGGGTCGACGAAGCTGACCTGTGGCAGCGTCCCGGCGCTGCAATCGCTGAAGAACCTGTCGATCATGTGGTGATGGTCGGCGTGCAGGAGGACGTCACGGCCGACGACCACGCTCATCGGCACGTCGGAGAAGTAGTCCGACCACGTGATGTTGTGATCGGAGAGCAGGCCGAAGACGGTGCCGCTGTGCGGTGACTCCGCGATGAGCGGATCGCCCTGCGTGACGGTCGTGCCGTATGCGGTGCCGGCCAGCAGAAAGCGACGGTTCGGGTAGGTCGGGCCCGGAAGCGAGGAGAACCAGCGGTTGGCGAGCGTGAAGGTCGAGGCGAGCGAGTACGCGAAGGGGAGCGCGTCCGGCGTGTAGTAGCCCATCGGCTGCGGCGACTTCGCCGTCCGCACGAAGCCGTCCATGGCGCCGCCGTCGATCTGCGCGTGGCTGTCCGCCCAGGTCTGGGAGACATCCGGCCCCTGGGTCGAGTCATGGAGCGGGAACGCGGTGACCGAGGCCGGCATGCCCGGGGCACCCGGGTTCGAGTTGGTGGCCACTCCGCCTGCGAACGTGAGGCCGTCCACGTCAGCGTGCGTAAGCGGCAACGCGCCGAGCAGATTGTCGAACGAGTGGTTCTCCATCATCACGACGATCAGCTGGTCGAACGGCATCTCCGGGTTCGGTGTGCCGGCAGGCAGGTTCGGGAATGGGAGATCGCCCGGCTGGCGAGTTGGACCGTCGCTCGTGGGGGGAGTTGGACCGTCTGGGCTCATGGCACGCCGTCTGGGCTCATGGGGCGAGCTTGAGCGTATAGAGCGTGGCGGCAACCGCGGTGGCCAGGTTCAGCGACGAGACCCCCGGAGACATGGGCAGCGCGATCCGGCGCTGCGCTTGCGCGAGCAGACCGGCGGAGAGCCCGTCGCGCTCGGTGCCGAACGCCAGCACCGCGGCGGCCGGAAGCTGCCCGGGTGCGAGCGGCTCTCCGGACGGGTCGAGGGCGATGAGCTCGCGGCCGCCGGTTCTCGGCGCCCGCAGGTGATGGACGGGCAGTGCGAAGTGCAGGCCCGCGCTCCCGCGCAGGGCGTCCGGATGCCAGGGGTTCTGGCGGCCGGTCGTCATCACCCCGGCGGCGCCGGCCGCGGCGGCGACGCGGATGACCGCGCCCAGGTTCCCGAGGTGCCGCGGGTCCTCCAGCAGCACGACGTGACCGGGGCCGGCCAGAACCGTGTCCGGGTCCGGCTGCGGCGGCCGCCGGGCCACGGCCACGATCTGGGCGCGCGGCACCACGTCCTGGAGCGCCTCGAGGTCCACGACCTCGGCTGGGATCTCTGGAAGGTCCGGGGCGAACCGTTCCCGCAGGCTCTCGACCTCGTCCGGGTCGGCTGTCCAGGCACCGAGCAGCTCGCCCCCGAAGCGGATCGCGTGCTTGATCGCGTGGAAGCCCTCGAGGACCACGAGGTCGCTCGTGCGGCGGGCGCGGCTGACGTCTTTGAGCTCCATCGCTGCGGGCAGATGATCGCCGAGATGACACGCGTGGCGCACGCATTGCGAACTAACGGGACAATTACGAATCTATGGACGGTCGGGTCGACCTGCAACGCGCTGCCGAGGAGTTGGCGGCCCGGCTGCCGGCTCCGCTGGCGCCCCTGGCGCGCAGCGCATACAACTACGCCTGGTCGTGGCTCGACGGTGGTGAACGTGTGTTCGCGCGGATCGATCCGCAGCGCTGGGAGCTGGTGCAGCGCAACCCGGTACGGCTGCTGCAGGAGGCGGACGCCGCGACGCTGCAGCGCGCCGCGGCCGACCAGGATCTGGTCGCGGCGGCCGGCGACCTGGAAGCGCGGATCGGCTCGCTGCTCAGCGCTCCGGACGGTGACCATGGAATCGATCCGGCCACGCCGGTCGCCTTCGTATGCGCGGAGTTCGGCGTGCACCAGTCGCTGCCCGTGTACTCCGGCGGTCTCGGAGCGCTGGCCGGTGACATCCTCAAAGGGGCCTCGGACCTGCGTGTCCCGCTCGTCGCCGTCGGACTGCTCTACGGCCGCGGCTACTTCCGCCAGCGGGTTGACGCTTCCGGCTGGCAGCACGAGTACTGGGTGCCGACCGACCCGGCCAGGCTGCCGGCCGTATTGGTCAGAGGCGACGGGGGCGAGCCGCTGACGTTCACGGTACCTGTCGGCGAGGGCACGGTCATGACCCGCATCTGGCGCGTGGACGTCGGCCGCGTGCCGCTGTTTCTGCTTGACACCGACCACGACGCGAATGACGTTCGCGGGCGCTGGATCACCAGCCGGCTCTATGACGCCGACACCGACACCCGCCTCGCCCAGTACGTGCTGCTCGGGGTCGGTGCCGTGCGTGCGCTGCGTGCGCTGGGAATCGAACCGGGCGTGGTCCACCTGAACGAGGGCCACGGCATGCTCGCACCGGTCGAGCTGGGACTGGCGAACAGGGGCCGTGAGCGCACCGTGTTCACGACCCACACCCCCGTGCCGGCAGGCAATGACACCTACCCCGTCGAGCAGGTGCGCAGGGTGCTGGCGGGTTTCAGGCCGGACGCGACCAACGTGGATGAGTTCCTCGCCCTGGGACGCACGGACCCCGGCGATCAGCACGAGCCGTTCGGGATCACCCAGGTGGCGCTGCGCCTGAGCTCTGGTGCCAACGCGGTCAGCCGTCGCCATGGTGAGGTGGCGCGCGCGATGTGGGCGGACCTGTGGCCCGGGCTCGCGCCGGAGCATGTCCCGATCGGCCATGTCACCAACGGTGTCCATGTCCCAACCTGGATCGGGGACCCGATGCGGGCGCTGCTGGACCGTCACCTCGGCGAGGGCTGGATCACCCGCGCGGGCGACCCGGAAACCTGGGAGCCCGTCGCACGGATTCCCGACGCCGAACTGTGGAAGGCACGGCAGGCGCAGCGCGCGGAGCTCGTCGCGCAAATCGTGATCCGCAGCGAGCGTGAGCGGCTCGAGCGCAACGATACTCCTGACTACGCGCACGCCGCCGCGCGAGCGTTCAGTGACGACGTGCTGACGATCGGGTTCGCGCGCCGCGTGGCCACGTACAAACGTCTCGAGCTGCTGATCCGCGAGCCGGAGCGGGCGCTCGCGCTGCTCGGCGGCGAGCGCCCGGTGCAACTCGTGCTCGCCGGCAAGGCGCATCCACGCGACGATGAGGCCAAGCAGGTTGTGCGACACCTGTTCGAGCTGAAGCGGGCTCACGAGGTGGCCGAGCGCGTCGTCTTCCTCGACGACTACGACCTCGCCACCGGCGCGGCGCTCGTGCGTGGTTGCGACCTGTGGCTGAACCTGCCGCGGCCGCCACTCGAGGCCAGCGGCACGAGCGGGATGAAATCGGTGGTGAACGGCGGCCTGCAGCTGAGCGTGCTCGACGGCTGGTGGGCCGAGGGCTATGAACCAGGCCTCGGCTGGGCCATCTCCGGCGAGATCGATGACGACCACGCGGCGCAGGACGCTCGCGACGCCGACACGCTCCACCGTCTGCTTGCCGACGAGGTGGTCCCGGCCTTCTACGAGCGCGACGCGGACGGCATCCCGGTGCGCTGGGTCGAGATGATGCGCGCGTCGATGCAGGCGCTGGCGCCGCAGTTCAGCGCGACGAGGATGGTTCGCGAGTATGTCGCCGGCCCATATCGCAACGCGCTCAGCGCTGCGTCTGGTGACGAGCAGCACGCCGACGGCGAGCTGCCGGTCCAATAGGTTCTGTCCGATGCGCCAGGGCGAGCTCGCAATCGTCCTCCACACGCACATGCCCTACGTCGAGGGCTTCGGGACCTGGCCGTTCGGCGAGGAGTGGCTGTGGGAGGCGGCGGCGACGAGTTACGTTCCGCTCCTGCGGGTGCTCGACGGGATGGGCCCGGAGCAGAGTCGCACCAAGCTCACCGTGTCGCTGACGCCGGTGCTGTGCGACCAACTGGAGGCGCCCGGGGCGATCGAACGCTGCATTGCCTTCCTGAGGGACGTCCGGCCCGAGTCCCATCGGCTCGACATCGAGGGGCTCGCGCGATCCGGCTCGGACGTGGGCTTGACCGCGCGCGCGATTGCCGAGCTCGAGCGGTCAGCCGCCGAGTACGCGTCCGCCTCCGGAGCCGTGGAGCGCCTCGAACAGGACGGTGGCCTGATGCAGGCCCTCGGCCGCCACGCTACCTGGACCTCGGCGGCCACCCACGCGATCCTGCCGCTGCTGGCCATGGACGCGTCGATCGACCTGCAGCTGCAGGTCGGCATCGACTCGCACCGGAAGCGCTTTGCGGGCTGGGGCGGCGGCTTCTGGCTGCCCGAGTGCGCGCACGCGCCGTGGCTGAACGGGTTGTTGAAAGAGGCCGGCGTGCACCGCGCCTGCGTCGAGCTCACCAGGCTCCTGGGGCACGGCGACGCGCGCAACCTGACGCCGCGCAGGCCG